>CACANV010000037.1 GCA_902533955.1 uncultured Pelagibacteraceae bacterium | reverse complement strand
TCTTGTAAATTTTTAAAATAATTTGAAATTTCGGTTATTAAAGTTAAAGGATAAAGTAATATTGAAATAAAGTTTAAATTTTCCCAAAAAATAGGTTTTTTTAATTTCATTTAAAAATATTTGTTTAATTCATTTATACTGTTTATTAAATTTTTTTCTCCCAATGAATATAATTTATTTATTTTATTCTTTTCTTTCTTGTAGTTTATTTTTTTGTTTACAATATCTTTAATTTGAGAAATTTTATTAATCTTATGTGCAAGCTTAAGATTTTTAAGTAATTTATAAACTTCCTTAAAATTATCTACATGAGGTCCATAAATTATAAAATTTCCTAATCTAGCGGGCTCAAGTGGATTTTGTCCTCCATGAGGTATCAGTGAACCACCCATAAAAACTAATTTTGTTAAATTATAAAAATTTAATGCATCTCCATAGGTATCAACTAAATATATATCTGTATTTTTATTGATTTTTTTTAATGATGAATGTGTTGTAACATTTAAATTAATTTCTCTCAAATTTTTTAAAATTTTTTTTTTTCTACCGATATGTCTGGGAATAATAATTGTTAATAAATTTTTATTATTAAGTTTCAATTTTTTATGCATCTTTCCTATTTCCAATTCTTCACCTTCATGAGTGCTAGCCGCACACCAGATATTTCTTTTTAAAAATTTTTTTCTAAGTTTGAAATTTGTTTTTTTAATTAATCTATCACCGTAGTATTTTATATTATTAATTTTTTTTATATTTTTGACTCCAAGATATCTAAGATACAATGCTGTCTCTGAATTTTGAGGAATTGCCATTGAAATTTTGCTAAAAATTTTTCTAGAATAATTTTCAAAATAACTCCATTTTTTAAAACTTTTTTTTGTAATGCGTGCATTTAAAACAATTATCGGGATTTTTTTTTGATATAAATTTCCAATCATATTTGGCCAAATTTCTGATTCAACAAATATTGATACAAGAGGATTCCAATAATTTATAAATTTTCTATTAAAGTAGTCCAAGTCTATTGGAAAAAATTGATGAATTGTTTTTTTAAATTTATAATTAGATAAAACCATTGATGAGCTTAATGTTGTTGAAGTTACAAGTATTTGATCAATTTTTTTATTTTTCTCTAAATTTTTGATTATTGGTATTATGCTATGTATTTCTCCTACACTGGCACCATGTATCCAAACAGTTTTACCTAATTTAGATTTTTTTGTAAAAAAGCAAAATTTTTCTTTGAATCTTTTAGGACTTTCTTTTCCTGATAATATTCTAAAAATTATCCATAAAGGCGAAAAAAAAACAAATAAAAGCAAAAAAAAATTGTATAAAATATACATTAATTATTTTTTATCTGTCTATTATAGAAATTCTTATATATCTCAGAGTTTTGTATAAGCTGGTCATGATTGCCCTGGTCAATAATTATGCCTTTATCCATTACAAAAATTCTGTTTGAATTCAAAATGGTTGACAATCTATGAGCTATAACAACTGTAGTTTTATCTATAGTTAAGATATCTAATGCTTTTTGTATTTTTTCCTCTGTCTCTGAATCTAAAGATGAGGTTGCTTCATCTAAAAGTATAACTTTGCTATTTTTTAAAAAAGCCCTTGCAATAGAAAGTCTTTGTTTTTCACCACCAGAAAGTTTTACTCCATTTTCTCCAATTTTAGTATCAAACTCACTATCTAAGTTTTTTATAAAATCCAAGCTCATAGACAATTCGGCCGCTTTATAAATTTCTTCATTATTAGCATTTGGTTTTGCATACTTGATATTATTAAAAACTGTATCATCAAAGAGAGTTATGTTTTGATCAACAATTGAAATTTCTTTTCTTAGTGAAGATAAATTTAATTTTTTTATACTTTGATTATCAATAAGAATTTCACCTGACGAAGGATCATATATTCTTGGTATCAAATTTAATAGTGTTGACTTTCCTGAACCACTATGTCCAACTAGTGCTGTCATTTTTCCTCCTGCAATTTCAAGATTAATATTATCAAGCACCTTATTAGACAAATTTGATTGATAAGTGAAATTTACAGCTTTGAATTCAATTTTTCCTTCTTTTATATTTAAACTTTTTTCATTTACATTTTTGTTAATTTTTATCTCGGTATCTATAATTGGAAGAATCCTTTTTGCAGCAGATAGCCCTTGACCAAAACCAACATTAATAGTTGCTAGAGATTTTACTGGTTGATAAGCAAGCATCATTGCAGCTAGAAATGAAAAAAAATTATTTATGTTTAATTGTTGATTAATTATTAGTTTGCCTGAATAAAATATTAGCACTGCAATCATAAAGCCTGTTAATATTTCCATTATTGGAGTTGCTCGAATATACACAGTAAATATTTTAATTGTTTTTTCTTTTAGTTTATTTATAAAATTCTCTGATCTTTCATACTCAAAATCTTCTCGTTGAAAAATTTTAATTATTTTGTGGTTTTTGAATAAATCAATCAAATACTTGTTGAGTTCAGCTGATTTTTCTTGAGCTTCAGTTGTGACTTTACCGGCTCTTCTTCCAAGTTTTTTTGCTGCAAAAGAAGCTATAGGTATCATAATAATCGCAATTAAAGATAATCTCCAATTTTGTAAAAACATTACTGTAATTAAACCTATTAAAGTCAAACCATCTTTAAATAATGCAAGAAAAGAAGAACTTAACATCCCGGTAATTTGATTCACATCAAAGTTAAGATTTGAAACATAGTTACCTGAGTGTTTACTTTCAATCTCTTGCGTATCAGCATTTATGAATGAAACTAACATATCAGTTTGAATTTTTTTTTTGACTTCTTCAGCAACTTTTATCATTAAAACTTTTGCTAGATAAAGAGATATGCCTTTAGTTGAGAAAGCAAAAATAATTAAAAATGGTATAATAAAAATTAAAGTTTCATCTCTATTTAAAAAAATTTTTTCTATAGCAGGATCAAGTAGCCATGCAGTTGCGGATGTACTTCCAGCAACTAAAATAGAAAAAAAAACAGCTAGAAAAATTTTGTTTAAAAATTTTTTTGTGTAATCTTTGTATAATCTTTTTAAAATTTCTAAATTTGTCATTTTAAGATATTTTTCCAATTAAAATATTCATAAAAATTATCAAGCCTAATAAATTGTTGCTTTTAAATTTTGATAAACAATTGTCTGGGTTATTTACATCTAATTTATTTATTTGAAAAAAAACTAAATGGATAATTGGCAAAACTAAGAACAAATAATAAAAAGTTTTAAATTTCATTAAAATACCCAATAATATTAATGACATTATAAAAACTAAATAACTTATTAAAATAAATATTTTTGGGTTATTTTTAAATCTAATTGAAGTAGATTTAACTCCTATAATTTCATCATCTTTAATATCTTGATACCCGTATATTGTGTCGTAACCCAGTGTCCAAAATATGGCTCCAAAATAAAAAATTAAAGGAACCAATGAGATCTGATTTTGAATAGAAATCCAAGCTAAAACAAGGCCATAATTAAATGTTATTCCCAAAAATAACTGAGGCCAATATGTATATCTTTTCATTAGAGGGTATGTAAAAGCCAAAGGCATAGAAAGCATAGCCATCAAAATCGTAAACATGTTAAAATTAATTAAAACCAAAAAAGCCAAAGTACATAAAATAACAACATAAATAGTTGCAGATTTTACAGATATTTTCTCTGAAGCCAAAGGTCGATTTTTTGTTCTCTCTACTTTTTTATCAAAATTTTTGTCAACTATGTCGTTTACAATACATCCAGCAGATCTCATTAAAATTGATCCTAATAAAAATAAAATTAAATAAAAAAAGAAAAGTTTAAAATTTGTGTTAAAATTGTAAGAAATAGTTAAACCCCATAAACATGGCCAAAAGAGAAGCATAAATCCAATAGGTTTGTTTAATCTTGTTAATTCAATAAACAATTTGATTTTTTGCATTATAATTTACTTGTAAATAACAAAGGCTAGATTCATAATCAAACTGATTCGTATGAATGTAGACTATACTGTAACAGCTTTAATGTTTCCTGCTATACCACTTATCATGAGTGTTTATAGCACTAGATTTCATACTTTAAGTGCTTTAATTCGCAAAATTCATGATGAATATGTATTTGAAAAACACACACCACCTGAATGGCAAAAACAGCTTATAAATTTAAATAACAGAATAACAGTTTTAAAATACACAATTATGTTTGCTGCATTTGGTTTTTTATTTAATATGTTAACTGTATTTGCTTTATATCTTGAGGAAATTTTTGTAGCAAGAATGATATTTGGATCTTGCTGTTTAGCTATGATGATTTCAATTATTTTTTTTATTAGAGAAATTCAAATATCGACAAAAGCATTAAAACTTCATATGTCAGATATGGATGTAAAATTTAAGGAATGATTAAAGCTGGTCCAATAATTTTTCTACTTTCAAGATCTCTATGAGCTTGAACCACATCTTCAAGTTTATACTCTTTAAATATTTCTATTTTAATATTTCCTGAGCTTATTTTTTCAAACAACATCATAGCAGCTTCATCAATTTCTTCTTTTGTCCTCAAATATTGTTGCATTGAAGGTCTTACAAAATACAACCCTTTTGGTTGAAGAAATTTAGTAACATTAATTGGATCAAGTGCACCTGATGCATTTCCAAAAGTTACTAAAGTGCCTCTAACTTTTAAACATTCACAAGATTGTTCAAATGTAGATTTACCTACACCGTCATAAACAACTGGCACTCCTTCACCATTCGTTATTTCCAAAACTTTTTTTGCAAAATCTTCCTTTGAATAGTTTATAACTTCACTACAACCATATTTCTTTGCTAAATTTTTTTTCTCTTCACTACCTACTGTTCCAATAACTTTAATTCCAAGACTTTTGGCCCACTGACAAAAAATTTGACCTACCCCACCAGCTGCAGCATGAAATAAAACTGTTTGATCTTTTGATGCAGCATAAGTTTTATGTAATAAGTAGAAGACAGTTAAACCCTTAGTCATAAGAGTTGCAACTTCCTTAAAATCAATATTTTCAGGAACTTTTACCAAGTTTTTTATTGGATAGATTCTATGAGTAGAATAGGCTCCTATAGGTTGACCGGCATAAGCTACTTTATCTCCAATTACAAAATCTGAAACACCAGGACCAACTTCTTTTATTATACCCGATGCTTCCATTCCTATTCCAGAAGGTAAACTTAAAGGGTATAATCCAGATCTGTGATAAGTATCAATGAAATTTAAACCAATGGCTTTATGTTCAATTAGTACTTCATCATTTCCAGGCTTTCCCAAATTAATTTCTTGAATTTCTAATACTTCAGGTCCTCCATTTTTTTGAATTTTTACAGTTTTCATTTTTATTTATAGTTATGTTATTTTACAAATGTACCTTTATGATAATCTTCAATTGCTTTCAAGATTTCTGATTTCGTATTCATAACAAAAGGCCCTCCTCTTGCTATATTTTCTCCAATTGGTTTTCCTGATATTAAAAGAAATTTTGCTTCTAGAGATCCTAAAACTTTAAGTTTTTCTCCTCTTTCTAGCAAAATTAATTTTGAATTTTCAATCTTTGGATGATTTTTATTGCCAATTTTTATTTCACCTTTGATTAAATATATAAAAGAATTGTGAGTGTTAGGTAATACAAAATTAAACTCTCCATCCTTTTTAAGTTCTATATCAAAATATACTGGATCAATGTTATGTCCTTTAACTGGACCCTCAGCTTTTTCAAATTTTCCTGCAATAACTTTTACAATTTTATCGTTATCTATATGTGTTCTCATTTTTTCTGAGTCTATATAAATATAATCTGGCTTACTCATTTTTAACATTGCGGGCATGTTTATCCATAATTGAAAACCATGTAGAGTTCCTTCTGACATTGCTGGCATTTCAGAATGAATTATTCCACTTCCTGTCTTCATCCATTGTACATCTCCAGATTTCATTTTACCTTTTGCACCTGTGCTATCTTCATGTTCGAATTCACCTTGAAGCATGTAAGTTACAGTTTCTATTCCTCTATGAGGGTGTGGAGGAAATCCTCCAATATAATCATCTTTATTATCAGAACCAAATTCGTCTAACATTAAAAAAGGATCAAAGTAATCAGGATCTACACCAATACTTCTTTTAAGTTTTACTCCCGCTCCATCAGAAGCTAGAATAGGTTCAATAATCTTCTTAACTTCGATATCTGACATTTATTTAGAAAATTTTTTATCTATACTAATTTCTTTAGCACCATTTATTACCAAAAATAAAAAACCACCTGCTAGAGCTATATTTTTTGAAAACGCAACAATTTGATTTGAAAAGTCATTAAGAAATATCATTGCTGTCGCTAAACAGAAAAGTGATAGTAATGCAGCAGATATTCTTACTTGATATCCAACTATAATCAGCAAAGGAGCAACTATTTCAAGTATTATTGCTGGAATTAATAAAAAACCCGGAACACCAAAACCCTCCATCCAATCGATCGTTCCTTCATAATTTAATATTTTTCTCAAACCACTTAGCAAAAAAACAAATGAAATTAAAATTCTTCCCAATAAATCTAAAATCTTTATCATATTAATTGTTTAATAAGTTCTTAATTACAAAATATCAAGTAGATCATTTAA
>CACANV010000036.1 GCA_902533955.1 uncultured Pelagibacteraceae bacterium | reverse complement strand
TGATTAATTTTTTCCACGATTTTGGAAGTTTTGATATGATTGGATCAAGTGTACTTGCGCCTTGGTCAATAGTTATCGTTGATACTTGGATGTGGACACCTTTTACAATGTTGATTTGCTTGGCTGGTCTAAGGTCTGTTCCAAATTATTTATATGAAGCAGCAGAGGTTGATAGAGCCAGTAAATGGCAACAATTTATATACATTACTCTACCCTCTGTTTTGCCATTTTTATTGTTGGCTTTGCTATTTAGGGGAATTGAGAATTTCAAAATGTTTGACATGGTCGTTGAACTTACATCTGGTGGTCCTGGTTCAGCTACGGAACTCGCCTCAATTAATTTAAAAAGAGAAGCATTTGAAAAATGGAAAACTGGTTACAGTTCAGCTTTTGCTGTCATTCTTTTTGTAACTATTTTTGGTTTTGGAAATGTTTATGTAAAAGTAATGAATAAGATAAAGGAGCGCTGATGGATACATCTAGATCATATTTGGAACCTTCATCTTTTTCTAAGAAACTAGCTGCTGCAATTATTATTGTATACGCAGTAGTAACATTAATTCCTATTTCTTGGATGGTTATGACCAGTTTCAAGAATGTTAACAGTGCAATATCGTATCCACCTGAAGTATTTTTTGAACCATCTTTAGAAGGATATGTCAATTTGTTTACTAATAGATCTAGACAATCTGAAGAATATCTTAATTCATTGCCTGCACCAGAAACTTGGTACGAAGAACTTGTTCGAAGTAGAGAAATGGTTATTACAGGCCCTTCAAAATTTTTAGGAAGGTACTCTAATTCTATGATAATTGGTTTTGGTTCAACATTTGCTTCTGTATTCTTGGGGGCATTAGCTGCTTATGCATTTTCTCGATTTAGGGTTCCGTTAAAAGATGATCTTTTATTTTTTATTTTATCTACAAGAATGTTTCCACCCATAGCAGTAGCTGTTCCAATATTTATTATGTATAGAAAATTAGGACTTGGAGATACGCATGTAGGAATGATTATTTTATATACTGTTGTTAATTTAAGTTTAGCTGTTTGGTTATTAAAAGGTTTTATGGACGAAATACCAAAAGAATATGAAGAAGCGGCAATGATTGATGGCTATTCTAGACTTCAGGCTTTTTTTAAAGTCGTTTTACCTCAAGCAATGACAGGTATAGCAGCAACAGCAATATTCTGTATGATATTTTCATGGAATGAATATGCTTTCGCTGTTCTGCTAACTCAATTTAATGCGCAAACAGCACCACCTTTTATTCCAACAATTATAGGAGAAGGAGGTTTAGATTGGCCTGCTATTGGCGCAGGTACAACTTTGTTTTTATTACCAGTAATGATTTTTACAATTATTTTAAGAAAACACCTTCTTAGAGGAATTACCTTTGGAGCAGTGAGAAAATAATGCAAGAAGAAAAATCATTAATGAGAAAAATATTTCGAAGAGTCTACTGGGAAAATTTGTCTACAGCCTTAATTTTAATTGGTGTATTTATGTTGTTGCAGCCATTTGCAATGTGGATGTTTACATATTCATTTATTGTAATTTTAGTTGGAACAATAGGTTTCATCATCACAAGTCATTTTCCGGATTAATATGTCTAAAATAAAAATAGTTAATTTACAAAAATCTTTTGGAGATTTTACGGCAGTAAAAAATTCTAATTTAACAATCAATGATAAAGAATTCTTTGTTTTACTTGGACCATCTGGTTGCGGAAAAACAACAACCCTTAGAATGATAGCTGGATTAGAGCTACCAACATCTGGTGAGATTTATTTAGGCGAAGAAGAAGTTGGAATGTTAAGAGCTTCAGAAAGAGATATCGCGTTCGTTTTTCAATTGTTTGCATTATATCCACATATGAATGTTAAAAATAATTTATCTTTTCCTCTTAAAATGCAGGGTTTCAGCAAAAATGAAATTAAAGAAAGGGTTGGCGAGGCGTCTAAGCTTTTAAGAATTGATCATATTTTAAATTCAAATATTTCATCTCTATCTGGTGGAGATAGACAACGAGTTGCATTAGGCAGAGCTCTTGTTAGAAGACCAAAAGCCTTTTTAATGGATGAGCCTTTGGGTACTTTGGATGCTGAATTTAGAGAGTTGATGTGTTTAGAGCTAAAGAAGTTACATATAGATATAGGGGCAACTACAGTTTATGTAACACATGACCAATTAGAAGCAATGTCTTTAGCAGATCGTATCGCTGTTATGGATGGTGGTGAAATATTACAAGCAGATGAACCAAACGTTATATACAACAAACCTAAAACTAAGTTTGTAGCATCTTTTATTGGGTCTCCTGGTATGAATTTTATCGATATTGAGCAAGGTATTTCAAATGAGCAGTCTACTATTGGTATAGAAGGTATTAGCTTTAATATTCCTAAGCAATTTGAAATATCTAAAGGAAATAAAAATTTTTTTGGAATACGTCCAGAAAATCTTTCACTGGCAGATGAGGGAGGGTTAAAAGGATCAGTGTTCGGTGTGGAATATTTAGGTTCTAGAAAAATTATTACAGTTAAAACAAATGTTGGCGAGTTAAAAGTTAAAACTGATATTTCAACAAATGTTAAATTGAATGAAAATATTCAGATCAAACCTTCTAATGACAATATAATTATTTTTGATGGAGAAACAGATAAATCATTAAATAGTGAGTTTATGCAGTAATGGCAAAAATAGAATTAAAAAATTTAAATAAAACATATAACAAAAAGATTAAGGCTTTAGAGAGTATTAATCTTACAATCGAAGATGGACAATTTTTTGTATTGCTTGGACCATCTGGCGCTGGGAAAACCACAACACTAAGATGTATAGCGGGTTTAGAAAAAATAGATTCTGGAAGTATTTTATTTAATGACGAGCCAGTAACTGAAGATCAGCCTGCTTCAAGAGACGTATGTTTTGTTTTTCAACAATACTCTTTATATCCTCACTACAGTGTTTATGAAAACTTAGCATTTCCTCTTAGGTCACCAATGAGAAAACTCCCTGAAGAAGAAATAAAAAGTAAAGTAGAAAAAATAGCAGCTATGTTAAAAATTTCTAATAAATTAAATAATAAAGCCACTCAGTTATCTGGTGGTGAAATGCAAAGAGTTGCGATCGGAAGAGCTCTTGTTCGTGAACCAAATATATATTTAATGGACGAACCACTCTCATCTTTGGATGCAAAGTTAAGGGAAACTCTAAGGGTTGAATTAAAAAATATTCAAACAAATCTAAAAGCAACTATTCTTTATGTTACACACGATCAAGCAGAGGCAACTACTTTAGCAGATAAAATTGGAGTTCTTAAAGAAGGAAAAATTGTTCAAATTGGAGCTCCTGAGGAAATTTATGAAAATCCTGACTCTATATATGTTTCTCAAAGATTAGGTTCTCCAAAAATTAATATTTTACCAGCTTCACTGTTAGGTTTAACAGATGATATTACAAACATTGGAATTAGACCAGAAAATATATCTATAGGAAGTGGTAAATATTCTGGAAAGATTATTTCAGTAGAAAATTTAGGCTCAGAAACTGTTGTTGCCATTAGTTATCAAAAGCATGAAATCCTTGCATCAATACAAGGTAATTACAAATCGTCTATAAATGAGACAATTAATTTTGACATTAACACACAAAAAGTTTTAAATTTTGATGAAAAAGGAAACAGAATTTATGAGCGTTAATTTTTTAATTTCTCAAGCAAAAAATATTCAAAAAGTAATTGATGAGAATGCATCTGAAATTGAGTCATTAGATCAGAACATTGGAGACGGTGATCATATATTTAATATTCAAAGAGGTATTAAATTAGTTATTGAGCTTGAGAGTACAATAAAAGATTTACCTTTAGCAAAAGCTCTTAATATGATTGCAATGAAAGTTTTATCAGGAATTGGTGGTTCATCAGGAGCTTTATTTGGAACCTTTTTTATATCTATGGCAAAATCACCTGGTCTCGATAAAGATGTAAATTTTAGTAAAGCATGTGAAATGATTATTAATGGTATTAATGCTATGAAAGAAAGAGGAAAGGCAGACGTAGGAGAAAAGACTATGATGGATGTACTAATTCCAGTATCTGATAAGCTAAATGATTTAAAAAATAATAATAATGAAATGAAACAAGGTTTAAATGAAGTAATAAAAATTGCAGAGGATAGAATGTTGGCCACAAAAGATATGTTAGCAACAAAAGGTAGGGCATCTTTCTTAGGAGAACGTGCTAAAGGACATATTGATCCTGGTGCCCGCTCTTCACAACTTATTATAGATACAATATGTAAATCTGTAATTAATCAATAGGAGGAAAAATGAAAAAATTTATTAATAAAGCTGATGACTTTTTAAAAGAAAGCCTCAATGGGTTTGGTAAAGCCCATAGTGATATTATTCGAGTAAGCTTAGATCCAACTTTTGTTTCAAGAAAAAACAAAACAAAAGAAGGTAAAGTATCTTTAATTTCAGGTGGAGGTAGCGGTCACGAACCAATGCATGGAGGTTTTGTTGGTCATGGAATGCTTGATGCTGCATGTCCAGGGTTTGTTTTTTCAGCGCCTGCTCCAGATCAAATGCAAGCAGCAGCAGAGTTTGTTGATAGTGGTGCTGGAGTTTTATTTATTGTTAAAAACTACTCTGGAGACATTATGAACTTTCAAATGGGAGCAGAAATGTATTCAGGTAAAAATGATAGTATTGTTACTAATGATGATGTTGCAGTGGAAGATTCAACATTTACAACTGGCAGACGTGGAGTTGCTGCAACAGTTTTAGTTGAAAAAATAGTTGGATCTTTAGCAGAGGACGGAAGATCATTAGAAGAATGCAAGAAACTTGGAGAAAAGGTAAATAAAAATGCTGGAACTATGGGTGTTGCTTTTACAAGCTGCACAGTTCCTGCTGCAGGAAAACCAACCTTTGACATTGGAGACGATGAAATGGAATTCGGTGTAGGAATTCATGGAGAGCCAGGTAGAAAAAGGGAAAAAATTCAGCCATCCAAAACAATTGTAGGAAATATTTTAGATGCCATTCTTGATAATCTAAAACCAGAAAGTAATGAAAAAACATTACTTTTCGTTAATGGTATGGGAGGAACTCCTCTTACAGAATTATACTTGGTCTATGATGATGCATGCCAAATTTTAAAATCCAAGGGAGTTGAGGTATCAAGAAGTTTGGTTGGCAATTATTGTACCTCTCTTGAAATGCAAGGTGCTTCAATCACTCTTTTAAAATGTGATGAAGAAATTTTAAAACATTGGGATGCTCCAGTTCATACTGCGGCAATGCGTTGGGGTATGTAAATATTTGATTTAATTCATTCAATATATGTAATTATCTAAATAAAAAATAAAAAATTTATATAAAATTTAAATTTTTTTTAATTAATGATCAAAATTTTAATCACAGAATTTATAAATCAAAATAGCTTATCAAATTTAAGAAGAAAATTTGAAGTTCATTATGACGAAAAACTTTGTGAAAATAGTAATGAAATAATTAAAATAATTAATAACTTTGAGGGACTAATTGTAAGAAATAAAACTAAGGTAAACTCAGATATTTTAAAAAGTGCCGGTAACTTAAAATTTATTGGAAGATTAGGTGTTGGTTTAGACAACATTGATACAGAATATTGCAAAAATAAAAATATTTATATTCAACCAGCTACAGGAATGAATGCTGATTCTGTTGCCGAATATGTTTTGTCTTCATCTATGTCGCTTATAAAAAAGATTCCTTTGTTTCATAGTGGAACTATTAAAGGTGAGTGGCCAAGAACAACAATTAAATCTGCAGAAATAAACCAGAAGTGTTTAGGTGTAATTGGCTTTGGAACAATTGGTAGAAGGGTTGCTGAATATAGTTTAAAAAATGGCTTAAATATTTTAGCTTACGATCCATATGTTAAAGAAATACATAATAAAGAAATTAATGCCAAATTATCAAATTTAAATGAGATATATGAAAAATCAGATATTATTTCTGTGCACCTTCCATTAACAAATGAAACAAAAAATATGATAGAAAAATCGTCTTTTTCTCAAATGAAAAAAAAACCAATAGTTATAAATACTTCTCGAGGAAACATTATAAACGAAAATGATTTAATTGATGCTTACCATGAAAATTTTATTTCAGGATTTGCTTTAGATGTTTTTGAAAATGAACCAATAAAAAGCGAATTTTATAAAAAAATTAAACCTGATATGAATTGTATTTTAACACCACATATATCTGGTGTTACAATAGAGTCAAATATTAGAGTGAGTGATTTTATAGTTAAAAAAATTATAGATTTTTTTAAATAATTATTTCCTCTAAATTTATTAATCTACCTTGTTTAATTGATTTTTCTGCAGCCTCTCCTACTGCTACTGCAAACAAACCATCTTCTAGTGAAACTTCTGGATCTGAACAATTTTTAATAGCTTGTAAAAAAGCTAAGTGTTCATAGTAAGTAGATCCATGATGATGACCGGCCTCTATTATTTTTTTATCAACATCTATATTCTCAATCTTTGTTTTTCCATCTCTCATTCCAATTCTCAAATTTGAAGAGGTTTTGCCTGATTCATTTGAGGGAACTGACGTTTCTATTTTTCCTTTATTTCCAGTAGCTATTATCTCTTCTTGCATCTCAGAATTTTCTGCGAACATGCAAAGCTCTAGTAAACTACGAACTCCATTTTCAAAATTTACAATTACATAAGCATTGTCAATTATATCTGGTTTTTTACCA
>CACANV010000035.1 GCA_902533955.1 uncultured Pelagibacteraceae bacterium | reverse complement strand
TGTTTGGAAGGTTTTTGGAAATACTTCCAAAGATGCTTTAGATGCAATCCAAAATCAAGGAATTTCAAAGACAGAAGCTCTAGAAGAATATAATTCGGTTATTGGTGTTTCAAACGTTTCTTTTGACGTTAAACAAGGTGAAATATTTTGTGTAATGGGACTTTCAGGAAGTGGAAAATCAACATTAGTAAGACATATTAATAGACTTTTGGAGCCTACTTCAGGAAAGATTTTGATTAACGGCAAAGATGTAATGGACCTTGATCGAGAGAATTTACAAGAATTAAGAAATAAAAAAATAGGTATGGTTTTTCAAAATTTTGCTCTAATGCCTCATAGATCTGTTGTTGACAATATAGCAATGCCATTAGAAATAAGAGGCATTAGTAAAAATGATAGATTAGATGTTGCAAATAAAATTTTAGAAATTGTTGAATTGCAAGGTTGGGGCAATAAATTTGCTCATGAATTATCTGGAGGTATGCAACAAAGAGTGGGTCTTGCAAGAGCACTAGCAGCAGATCCTGAATTTCTTTTAATGGATGAACCGTTTAGCGCATTAGACCCTCTCATTAGAAGACAGCTCCAGTCTGAATTTATTAAACTTTCAAAAAAAATGAAAAAGACCACTGTCTTTATTACTCATGATTTAGATGAAGCAGTAAGAGTAGGCCATAGAATTGCGATTATGAGAGATGGTAAAGTAATTCAAATTGGAACTCCAGAGCAAATTGTAATTAGTCCTGCAGACGAATATGTGGCTGATTTTGTAAAAGGAATATCTAGACTTAAAGTTGTTCAGGCAAAATCAATCATGCAAACTATTGAGGATTATGAAAGTAGAAATAGTAAATTACCTGAGGATTTACAGAGCGTAAGTGAAAACGAGTTATTAAGTAAACTTATAGAAATTTCAAAATCAAATCAAAAATCATTAATTGTTAAAGATAATAATCAAAATAGCATTGGTGTAATTACACAATCAGATCTTTTAAAAGCAGTAGTTGAGGGTAGTGATGGAGAATAAACAAATCAATAATCCATCTAGATCAGAGCTAATTACGGATTTTGTTAAATCAAATCCTCAATATTATATTAAAGAATTTCAAAAAATTGGAAGCAAACCTTCTTTTTCATTTTCATTTAATTTATACGCAGCAATTCTAGGGCCAATTTGGTTTGGTATGAGAAATATATGGAATTGGGCGTTAGCTTTTTTAATTATTGAAACTTTTTCTGTTGTCCAAATTATAAGAGGTTTATTTGGAAATATAACCAAAGATGCTGTTGAAAAAATTGAACAAGTACAATCCACTATTACTTTTAGAAATAAACAATTAGAAGCTGCTATTACAAACAATCCAGATAAAGTTGATGTCTACAAACGAAATATTAAATCATTAGAAGATGCTATGCAGGGATATATTGATGAAGTTGCAAGAATTGAAGCCTCTGCAATCTGGATAACTATATTTGGAATAATGTTATTAATTTCAATAAAAGTTGTTCAAGGAATAATGGCTAACTCTGTTTTAGAAAAAAGATATTCAGAATGGTTGTCAGATAAAACAATAAGTCCTGGCATGCAAACCAAAAATTTTATCTCAAGTACAATTTTTAGTTCTGTGATAATGTTTTTCTCTGTTGTTCACTATAGTTTCCCTGGTTTTTTAACTATAATGGATGATTTTCCAACTCATCCTGACATAAGATTAACCTCTATAAAATGGGTAGAAACGATTTTTGATTATGCTGTACTAAAAGGTGATGCTTTATTTACAGCAATAACAATTGGAATTAGATCAGTATTAGATTTCTTAGAACTATTATTTGTAAAAACTCCATGGATAGTAATTATTACTACAATAGTAACATTAACTGGCTTGTCAGCTGGACCGAGAGCAGCAATTTATTCAGCTGGATTTTTAGCTTATATGGGTTTTCTTGGTTTTTGGGTTAAAGCTATGACCACTCTTGCTTTGCTTGGTACAGCAGCAATTTTAAGTATTGCCATTGGAATTCCACTTGGAATTTATTGTGCAAGACGTCAAAGATTTTATTCAATGATAAGACCAATAATGGATTTTATGCAAACGATGCCAGCATTTGTATTTATGATTCCAGTAATTGCTTTTTTTGGAACAGGAAAAGTTGCAGCAGTAATTATTACAATGATTTTTGGAGGAACACCCGTCGTTAGACTTACAGTATTGGGTTTAAGAGGAGTTCCTGAAACAATAAGAGAAGCTGCAATAGCTTATGGAGCGTCTAAATGGTACCTATTAAGAAAAGTAGACTTACCTTTAGCAACACCTTCAATTTTAGCAGGAGTTAATCAAACAGTAATGCTAAGTTTGGCCATGGTAGTAGTTGCTTCATTGATTGGCGCAAAAGGTTTGGGGCAAGATGTTCTTGAAGCTTTACAGTATGCAAATGTAGGACAGGGCATTCTAGCTGGAGTAGCTATTTTATTTGTAGCATTAATATTGGATAGAGTTGTTCAAGGAAAGAAAAGAGTTTAACTTTTATAATGAACAAGAATCTTGTTTTGCTGGTATCAAGCCAAGTATTTGGTTTTACAGCTGCAACTGTAACTGTTTTTATAAGTGGCATTATTGGAGCTCAATTAAGTCCTATTAAAACATTATCTACTCTTCCTCCATCAATTTATGTAATAGGTACTGCAGCAGCTACAATAATAGCAGCAAAAATAATGAGTATAATTGGTAGAAGACTCGGATTTGTTTTTGCTTCTGTTGCAGGTTCAATATCTTGTTTGATTGGTGCATATGCAATAATGATCGAAAGTTTTATAATATTTTGCATAGCAAAATTTATTTTAGGAGCTAGCATGGCTTTCAATCATCAGTACCGTTTTGCTGCTGCTGAAAGCGTACAGAAAGAGAAGGCACCAAAAGCTATTTCAACTTTATTATTTGCTGGAATTGTTGCTGCTTTTCTTGGGATAAGTTTAGCCAATTATACCAAGAATTTTATAAGTAATTATTTGTACGTTGGATCATATTTAACGTTGGCATCTCTAACATTGATGCCAGCATTTTTATTATTTTTTTTTAAAGATAAAAACGAAGTTTCTTTGATTTCAGGTGAAAATAATAAAATCAGAACTTACTTTGAATTTCTTTCTGAGCCAAAATTTTTACAAGCAATAATATCAGCTGCATTTGCTTATGCTGTTATGTCTTTTTTAATGACAGCAACACCTATGAGCATGCATATAGTTCATAATTTTAGTTTAGAAAAAACAGGCATAGTTCTTCAATTTCATGTTTTGGCTATGTTTTTACCTTCTATATTTACAGGTAATTTAATAAAAAAATATGGATATAGCAAAATGATGTATATGGGTGTTTTGTTTTTTATTTTAACAATAGTGATGAGTTTATTTGAGCCATCCTTTTTAAATTATTTTGTAGGACTAATTTTTTTAGGAGTGGGATGGAATTTTTTATTTATATCTGGAACAAGTTTACTAGTTACAATTTATAAGCCAGAAGAAAAGTTTAAGGCACAGGGATTTAATGATTTATTAGTTTTTTCTTCAATGGCAATAGCCAGTTTATTTGCAGGTGTATTAATTTCTCTCGCAAGTTGGAAAACTGTAAATTTATTTTGTATTCCTTTTTTAATATTAATTGTTTTATCTATAATCAATGCAGATCTAAAAAAAAATAAATGAGTTTTTTAACTCTTGGTTTTTTTACAGGATTGAGTTTAATTTTAGCTATAGGTGCTCAAAATATTTTTGTAATTGAACAAGGATTAAAAAAACAATATGTTTTCTTAGTTTGTTTAATTTGTTCTACATCAGATTTAATACTAATTTTTTTAGGAATATTTTTATTTGAATATTTTAAAATTTATTTCACAAAAAATGTTGAATTATTTTTTAATATATTGCTTTTTATCTTCTTAATTTACTTTATTTATAACAAAGTAAGATCTTTATATAAAAGCTCTAAGTTAAAATTTGAAAATAGCAATTTATCTTTAAAGAATATAATAGCTAAAACTCTAGGATTTACGTATTTAAATCCACATGTTTATTCAGATACAGTTTTTTTCTTAGGAAATTTTTCTAAAAACTTTTTATTTTCACAAAAATATTATTTCGGATTAGGAGCTGCAGTTGCTTCATTTTTATTTTTTTTCTTTCTAGGTTATGCGTCTAAATTTTTTTCAAATTACTTAATTAATTCGAAAGCTTGGAAAATTATAAATTTTTTTATTATTATATTTATGACTACTTTATCTAGCTATGTATTTTTAGATATTATAGGTTTAATATTGAGTGAAAATTAAAATGTCAAAAGAATTTAAACATGAAGCAAAAATATATTATGAAGATACTGATTCTGGTGGTGTAGTTTATTATGCAAATTATTTAAAATTTTTAGAAAGAGCTAGAACTGAGATGATTGCATCATTCAATTTAAGTAATAAAAAATTGTTAAGTAAATATAATACATTAATAATGGTTAAATCATGCAATATTGATTTTATAAATCCAGCAAAATTAGAAGATAAAATTCAAATCTTTTCCTCTTTGAATTCAATCATGAAAGCATCATTTTTAATAGACCAAAAAATAAAAAATAAAGATAATTTAATTTTAGAAGCCAAAATCCGTTTGGTTACGGTAAACCCTCAAGGAAAACCAATTAAAATTCCCGAAGTTTTAATAAAAGCTTTAAAAAAAGAATAATTTAAATAAGCTTTAAAACTCTTTTAAACAAATCAGTCATTTTTTTTTCATTAATTCTTCCTGTATTAACATTTCTTGGGCTTGGGTGGTAACAACCAATAAGCAGAATGTTGTTCGGTAAATTATAAATTTTGTTATGAGCAAAATTAATTTTATCTTTAAAATTATAATTTGATTTATAAAAGTATTTACAAGCATCAAAAGCAATTTTTCCTAATGCTACAATAACTTTTAAATTTTTAAGTAATACAATTTCTTGATTAAAATAATTAAAACAATTATCTAATTCTTTTTTTAAAGGTTTATCTTCTGGAGGAACACATTTTAGCGCTGTTGTTATATAAGCTTTATCTAATTTTAATCCATCATTAATATTGTCCGAATTAGGTTGATTAGAAATTTTGACATTATGAAGACATTTGTAAAGAAAATCTGATGATTTATCTCCAGTAAAAACTCTACCAGTTCTATTTCCTCCATGTGCCGCTGGGGCAAGTCCTACAAAAAGTATTTTACCATGTTTATCGCCAAAACCAGTAATTGGTTTTCCCCAATAATTTTCATTTAAGAATTGTTTTCTCTTAATTTTTGAAATTTTTTTTCTAAATGCAACTAATCTTTTACATTTGTTACATTTAGTAATTGTGTTACATAATATTTTAAATTTTAACTGCATCAATGAAATACATTAAATTATTAATCTTTTTTTATCTATCATTTTTTATTTATGAAAAAACATTAGCTGACCCACATATAATTACCTCTTTAAAAGATGGAGGAAAATTAATTTTTATTAGACATGCTTTAGCACCTGGAAATGGAGATCCAGATAATTTTGATTTAAAAAATTGCAACTCTCAAAGAAATTTAAACAATATTGGAATAAATCAGTCAAAAAATATAGGTTTATTTTTTAAAAAAATTAATATTCCAATAGATCAAATTTTAACTAGTGAATGGTGTAGGTGTAAAGACACAGCAAAATATGCTTTTAATGAGTTTAAAACTTTTAGTGCTTTAAATTCTTTTTACCAAGAGAAATTTTTTAAAAATAAAAAACAGCAAATGATTGAATTAGGAAAATTTATTAATAATTGGAAAGGAGATAAAAATTTAATTCTAATAACACATTATGTTGTAATAGAAGAACTTTTAAATATTCATACAGATTCTGGTGAAATTGCAATAACTGACAAAAATCTGAAATTAATTGCTAGAATTGAAACATTGCAAAAAGACTTTTATGAAGAAATAAATTAATCTTTTTAAAATAGTTTTTTAACTTCTTCTACTTTTGAGTGGTTATTAGGAGCCAATTTTCCATTTGGCATAAGCATTGAATTTTCAAATCCAACTCTTATTTTGCCACCAAAATTTATAGCTTCCTTAAGGCAACTCATTTCCTCTTTTCCAAATGCGCACACTGCCCAATCTGCATTTAGATTATTTTTTTTTAATTTATCTAAAAATAACTTAATTTTTTTAGGATCACTAATTTTGCCTGAATAATGCCCAATCACAAATAAGCACCAAGTTCCATTTTTAGATATATTAGCTTTTTCCAATAAATCTGAGAGTAAATCTATATCTTCTGGTTCGTAGCAGATATTTTGAATTATTGTCCCTGAATTAGTGAGAGATTTATATAATTTAATATCATCTTCAGTTGGTTTTTTAGAAGGTATCATTTCTCTTAAACCTATTGATATACCTGGGGGATTTACTTCATAAGCAAGTTTTCTCATTTCCTTTGGCGAATACTTGCCAATAGCTTCTGTTGTAATTTGTAAATGCATTTTAGGAACATTTAACTGTAATTTTTCTAATGCTTTTAAACACATTTCTGAATCTAATATATGTTTTCCATTTTCATCCCTTAAATGAAAATGAATTCCACCAGCTCCTGCATTAAAACAAGATTTTGCTGTATAGACAATTTCATCAATTGTTACTGGGACTTCAGTATGATCTTTTTTAGTTGGTCTAGCTCCATTAGGGGCAATCATTATTTTTGGTAAATTTTTTGGTTTATAAAAGTTCATAAAGAAATTTTATCTCATTGAAGCAGCTATGTTACCACCATCTACAGTTAGTACAGCGCCTGTAGTTTTCTTTGAAACTGCTAGGTGAAAAAATGCTTTAGCTACATCATCTGCTTTAACTTCGTTTAAAAGCAAGTTTCCTTTCATATACTGTTCAGTAGAAACCTCTCTTGCCCTTGCCCTTGATCTTATCATATTGTCATTTAATAAACCGCTTCTTATCCTGTCAGCATTAATACCATTAGATCTAATTCCAAAGGACCCATAATCGATTGCATATTGTTTACATAAACTTAAAAGTGCTGATTTTGGAAGGCCGTAGGGACCAAAATTTTTACCTGGGTTTACAGATTGCTTAGATATATTAAACAACAAGCATCCATTGATATTTTGTTTTTTCATTATTTTTATTGCTTCCGAGGCACAATTTTGGTGAGAGAAAAAGTTTTCTTCAAAACTTTTTCTTAAAATTTTATCATCAACTTCTGCAATTGACCCACCAATGGCAGTACCAGCATTAGAAATTAATATATCTACTCCCCCATAGATTTCACAA
>CACANV010000034.1 GCA_902533955.1 uncultured Pelagibacteraceae bacterium | reverse complement strand
GTTACTTCGAAACCATTGGATAATCTTACTCGCGCAACTTTTCTTAGAGCTGAATTTGGTTTTTTTGGAGTTGTTGTGTAAACTTTTACACAAACACCTCTTTTTAATGGTTGTTTTTGTAAAGCAGGAACTTTATTCCTCGCTATAGGTCTAGTTCTGCTTTTTCTTAACAATTGGTTTATAGTCGGCATAAATTTTAATAAGTTTTATTTTTGATGAAATAACTGACAGGTTATTTGTGGCAGCGTTTAGAGCGATAATGCACTACTTCCAACCAAAAACATGGCCAAACTACTATAGAAATTCAAATTGTCAAACTAAAAGACAACAAAAAAATAGTATATTTACTGGTTTATTTGTGTTTCTTTAGACTCTTTTTTTTCCTGGTCTGACAAAAATTTTTTATCATCCTCTAATGCTTTTTTATTCCAAGAATTTTTGATTGATCCAGTTCCAGCAGGCACAAGTCTTCCTACGATAACATTTTCTTTTAAACCTATAAGTTTATCTGTTTTACCTTTAATCGCAGCATCTGTTAAAACTCTTGTTGTTTCTTGAAATGATGCAGCTGAAATAAATGACTCAGTTTGTAGAGAAGCTTTTGTTATACCCATTAAAATTCTCTCACCAATAGCTGGGGCTTTTTTTTCAGATTTTAATTTTTCATTCATTAGTTCAAATTTTATTCTATCAATCACTTCTCCAGGCAACAAATTAGAATCTCCAGGATCTTTTACTTCAATCTTTTTAAGCATTTGTCTTAAAATTACTTCAATATGTTTATCATTTATAATTACACCCTGTAATCTATAAACTTCCTGAACTTGATTTACAAAATAATCAGTTAATTCCTCTATTCCTAGTATTCTTAAAATATCATGTGGTAATGGTTGTCCGTCTAAAAGATATTCTCCTTTTTTAATAACTTCGCCCTGATTAAAGTTTATATGTTTGCCTTTAGGTATTAAATAACTTGATGACTCACCAGTATCTGACTCTATTGTAACTCTTTGTTTTCCTCTTACTTCTTTACCAAAGATAACTTTTCCATTATTTTCAGCAATAATTGCACTGTCTTTTGCTTTCCTTGCTTCGAATAACTCAGCTACTCTAGGTAAACCTCCAGTTATATCTTTTGTTTTAGTTGTTTCTTTAGGAAGTCTAGCTATAACATCTCCAGCAGAAATTTTTTGACCATCTTTAACTGATAAAATTGAATCGGGAACTAAATAATATCTTGCTTCATTTTCATCAGCTTTTTTTATAACATTTCCTTTTTCATCTCTTAAAGTAATTCTGGGTTTTAAGTCTGTGTTTTTTGATTGTGTTTTCCAATCAACAACAGCTTTTGTTGATATACCAGTTGCATCATCTACTGTCTCAGCCAAAGAAACTCCATCAATTAAATCTACATAGTTTGCAATACCACTTTTCTCTGCGATAACAGGCGTTGTATATGGGTCCCATTCACAAATTTTAGCACCTTTTTTAATTTTATCTCCATTTTGAAAATAAAGTTTTGATCCATAAGGTACTTTATAAACAGCAACTTGCAGTCCTTTTTCATCTTCAATAGATAGCTCGGTATTTCTTCCCATTACTATCAATTTTTTTTTTGAATCTTCCAATAAATTTGTATTTAAAATTTTTAAAATACCTTCTGAACTTGATACAACTTGTGACTCTTGTTTAACAGATGCCGTACCTCCAACGTGGAAAGTTCTCATTGTTAATTGTGTTCCTGGTTCACCAATAGATTGAGCTGAAATCATACCAATTGCTTCACCAACATGAACTATTTTGCCTCTTGATAAATCTCTGCCATAACATCTTGCGCATACTCCTTCTTTAGAGCTACAAGTCATTACAGAATAGACATTTAAAGATTTCACACCTGCGGATTCTATTTTTTCGCATGTTGACTCTTCAATGATTTCATCCTTTTTAATTATTACTTCACCTGTCAATGGATTTTTTACATCTATAGCTGTTACTCTTCCAAGTGACCTTTCAGCAAGACTTACCATTATATTTCCTCCTTCAAGTACTTCTGAAAGTTTAATCGATCCTGGGTTTTCACATTTATGTTTAGTAATAGTTAAATCTTGAGCAACATCGCATAACCTTCTAGTTAAATATCCTGAGCTAGCAGTTTTTAAAGCAGTATCAGCAAGGCCTTTTCTTGCTCCATGTGTAGAATTAAAATATTCTAATGCAGTAAGTCCTTCTTTAAAATTTGAAGTTATAGGAGATTCTATAATTTCTCCTGAAGGCTTAGCTATTAATCCTCTCATTCCCGCTAATTGTTTCATTTGAGCAGCTGATCCTCTAGCTCCACTATCTGCCATCATAAATACAGAATTTATTTTTAAACCTTCTTCACCCACTTCGGTCGCTGAAATTCTTTTCATCATTTCGGTAGCAACTTTATCAGTGCATTTTGACCAAGCATCTATAACTTTGTTATATTTTTCGCCTCTTGTAATCAATCCTTCTGAATATTGAGTTTCATAATCTGATATTAGCTTTTTAGTTTCATCAATTAGTTGTTGTTTATTTTCTGGTATAACTAAATCATCTTTACCAAATGAAATTCCTGCTTTGAAGGCATGCTTAAATCCAAGATCTTTTAATTTATCACAAAATATTACTGTATTTTTTTGTCCTGAGAATCTAAATATATGATCTATTATTTCTGATACAATTTTTTTGGGTAACAATCTGTCAACTAATGAAAATTTATTATTGATATTTTTTGGAATTAGATTCGACAACAAAAATCTACCAGCGGTACTTATGTATTTTTCAAATTTTACATTTCCTTTTTCATCAACAGTCTCATATCTTGATACTATTCTTGAGTGCACTTTAATTTGACCAATTTCTAATGCATGTTCAATTTCAGATGTATTTACAAAATACCCCTCAACCCTATCAGTTTGATATGGTGGTTGAGATAAATAATAAATTCCTAAAATCATATCCTGACTTGGCACAATAATTGGTTTACCGTTTGATGGGCTCAAAATGTTATTTGTTGACATCATTAACACCCTTGCTTCCAACTGAGCCTCTAAACTAAGTGGCACATGAACAGCCATTTGATCTCCATCAAAATCAGCATTGAAAGCAGCACATGTTAATGGATGAAGTTCAATAGCATCACCTTCAATTAATTTTGGCTCAAATGCTTGAACTCCTAATCTATGAAGTGTTGGAGCTCTATTAAGTATTACTGGATGCTCTCTAACTATTAATTCTAATGCATCCCAAACTTCATTTCTTTCTCTTTCAACAAGTTTTTTAGCTTGTTTGATTGTTGAGGCTAAGCCTAATTTATTTAATCTTGCATATAAAAAAGGTTTAAATAATTCAAGCGCCATTTTTTTTGGTAATCCACATTCATGAAGCTTTAAATCAGGTCCAACGACAATTACTGATCTTCCAGAATAATCTACTCTTTTTCCTAGTAAGTTTTGTCTAAATCTCCCTTGTTTACCTTTTAACATTTCAGCTAGAGATTTAAGAGGTCTTTTCCCACTTCCAGTTATTACTCTACCCCTTCTTCCATTATCAAATAATGCATCTACTGACTCTTGAAGCATTCTTTTTTCATTTCTAATGATAATATCTGGTGCTTTTAGATCCATTAATCTTTTAAGACGATTATTTCTATTTATAACTCTTCTATAAAGATCATTAAGATCTGACGTTGCAAATCTACCTCCATCTAGTGGAACCAATGGTCTTAGTTCGGGAGGAATTACAGGAATAGTAGTTAAAATCATCCAATCTGGTTTATTTCCAGTTTCTATAAATGACTCTATTAGTTTTAATCTTTTTATAGATCTTTCCTCAGAAACTTTTGATTTAGTCTCTTTTATTATTTTAATTAAAGATTTTTTTTCTTCCTCAAGATTAATAGACTTTAATATTTCTAAAATAGCTTCAGCACCAATTCCTGCTGTAAATGATTCTTCTCCATATTCTTCTTGATATTTAATTAACTCTTCTTCTCCTAAAAGTTGATTTTTTTTAAGATTTGTTAATCCTGGTTCAATTACAATAAAATTTTCGAAATACAAAACTCTTTCAACTTCTTTAAGTTTCATATCTACTGTCAAAGATATTCTGCTTGGTAAAGATTTTAAAAACCAAATATGAGCAACAGGTGTAGCGAGATTTATATGACCCATTCTTTCTCTTCTCACATTTGATTTAGTAACTTCAACACCACATTTTTCACATATAATTCCCCTAAATTTCATTCTTTTATATTTCCCACATAAACATTCATAGTCTTTAATTGGGCCAAAAATTCTTGCACAAAATAAACCATCTTTTTCCGGTCTAAAAGTTCTATAGTTTATTGTCTCTGGCTTTTTAATTTCACCATAAGTCCAGGATTTAATTTTTTCAGGACTAGCTAGTGTAATTTTAATACTATTAAAGTTTTGAGTTTCTAAAATTTCTGAAGTTTTAAATAAATCAGTTAATTCTTTGCTCATATCTAATTTAACTCCACATTTAACGCTAATGATTTAATCTCTTTAACTAAAACATTGAATGATTCTGGAATACCAGATTCAAAATTTTCTTCACCTTTTACTATAGTTTCATAAACCTTAACTCTTCCAGCCACATCATCAGATTTTACAGTTAATATTTCTTGTAAAGTATAAGATGCACCATATGCTTCAAGAGCCCACACCTCCATTTCACCAAACCTTTGTCCACCCAGCTGCGCTTTACCGCCTAAGGGCTGTTGTGTTACTAAGCTATAAGGACCTGTTGACCTAGCATGTATTTTATCCTCTACAAGATGATGAAGTTTAAGCATATAAATAGTTCCAACTGTAACCGGTCTATCAAATCTTTCTCCTGTTCTTCCATCCCATAAATATGTTTGACCCGATTTTGGTAAACTTGCTAATTCAAGCATTTTTGTAACATCGTGCTCTTTTGCGCCATCAAATACAGGCGTTGATATTGGAACCCCATTTTGAATATTTTCACAAAGATCTAGAAATTCAGAGCTATTTAAATTGTCAATATTTTCTTCGTAAGACTCATTTCCGTAAATTAATTTTAAAAAAGATTTAATTTTATCATTTTTTTCAATTATTTTTTGATTTTTATTTATTAAATCTTTTAACTTTTCGCCCAGCTCTGTGCAAGACCAGCCTAAATGTGTTTCTAAAATTTGTCCAACATTCATCCGACTCGGTACTCCTAAAGGATTTAAAACTATATCAACAGGTTTTCCATTTTCTCTATAAGGCATATCCTCTACGGGAACAATCTTACTAACCACACCTTTATTACCATGTCTTCCTGACATTTTATCACCAGGTCTAAGTCTTCTTTTTATAGCAACAAAAACCTTAACCATTTTCATTACACTAGGTAACAAATCATCACCTTGTCTAATTTTTAAAACTTTGTCCTCAAAACGATCTTGGATATCTTTCTTGGCACTATTATATTGATCTTTTAATTGAGATAGTGTTTCTAATTTTTTATTATTATCAATTGATATTTTAAATAAATCAGATACTGGCAATTTATTAATTTTATCCTCATCTAATTTTTCGCCTTTATTAAAATCTTTGATTTTAGCAATTAGAACACTTCCAGTAAGTATAGATGAAGCTCTCTGTTTAATGCTTCTCTCTAAAATTTCTTCTTCAACTTTCTTATCTTCCTGAACACTGTCAATTTCAGCTCTTTCTATTGTTATAGATCTTTCATCTTTTTCTATACCATGCCTATTAAAAACTCTAACATCTACAACTATGCCCCCACTTCCACTTGGCATTTTTAAAGAAGTGTCCGTAACATCTATGGCCTTCTCTCCAAAAATTGATCTCAATAATTTTTCTTCTGGTCCAGAAGCAGAATCTCCTTTAGGAGTAACTTTACCAACTAATATATCGCCAGGTTTAACTTCGGCTCCAATGTATACAACGCCCGATTCATCCAAATTTTTTAATGATTCTTCATTAACATTTGGAATATCTCTAGTTATATCTTCTTCACCTAATTTTGTGTCTCTTGCCATTACTTCATACTCTTCAATATGAATTGAAGTAAAAACATCATCAGTTACACATCTTTCAGAAATAAGAATTGAATCTTCAAAATTGTATCCTTGCCAAGGCATAAACGCTACCGTAACATTTTTACCTAAGGCTAATTCACCAATCTTTGTTGAAGGACCGTCGGCAATTATGTCTCCAGATTTTACTTTATCACCAACTCTTACCAATGGTTTTTGATTTATGCATGTATTTTGATTTGATCTTTTAAATTTTTGTAGATTATAAATATCGACACCAGATTGTGAGTAATCCTGCTCATCTGAAGCTTTAATAACTATTCTTTTTCCATCAATTTTATCAACAACACCATTTCTTTTTGCCACAATCGTAACTCCTGAATCTAGAGCAACATCACTTTCTATGCCTGTTCCTACTAATGGAGCCTCGGGTTTTAAAAGTGGAACAGCTTGTCTCATCATATTTGATCCCATTAAAGCTCTATTTGCATCATCATTTTCTAAAAATGGAATTAAAGATGCTGCCACTGATACTAATTGTTTAGGTGATACATCTATATAATCAATATTTTCTGGTTTAGAGAGTATAAAATTTAAATTTTGTCTACATGAAACAAGTTGTTCTGTAAATTTACCATTTTTATTAATTACGGAATTTGCTTGAGCTATTGTATATTTTGTTTCTTCCATTGCTGAAAGATACTCAATTTTATCTTCAACAATTCCATTTACAACTTTTTTATATGGACTTTCTATAAAGCCATATTTATTAATTTTAGAATATGTTGACAGACTATTAATTAAACCAATATTTGGACCTTCTGGTGTTTCTATTGGACAAATTCTTCCATAATGAGTTGGATGCACATCTCTAACTTCAAAACCTGCTCTCTCTCTTGTTAAACCTCCTGGTCCTAAAGCAGACACTCTTCTTTTATGAGTAATTTCTGATAAAGGATTTGTCTGATCCATAAATTGAGATAATTGAGAAGTTGCAAAAAAATCTTTTAAAGAAATAGTAAGTGGTTTTGCATTTATTAAATCTTGTGGCATTGCTGACTCAACATCTAGAGTTGTCATTTTTTCTTTGATGGCTCTTTCCATTCGATAAACACCTATACGAGCTTGATTTTCAACAAGTTCACCTACTGACCTTACTCTCCGATTTCCAAGATGATCTATATCGTCTACCTCATCTTTTCCATCTCTTAAATCTAACATTTTTTTAATGATAGCTAAAATATCATCGTTTCTTAAAATTGTAATTTTGT
>CACANV010000033.1 GCA_902533955.1 uncultured Pelagibacteraceae bacterium | reverse complement strand
ATGATTGAAATGATTAGCAAGTTAATAAAGAATAATAATGCTTATGAAAGCAATCAACATGTTTATTTTGATGTAAATAAATTTAAAGATTATGGAAAATTATCAAATAAAAATCTAGATGAACTAATCTCTGGCGCAAGGGTTGAGATATCTGAAAATAAAAAAAACCCTGCTGATTTTGTATTATGGAAACCATCTTCTGAAAATGAACCTTCATGGAAATCCCCATGGGGAAGAGGTAGACCTGGCTGGCATCTTGAATGTTCAGTTATGTCTAAAAAATTTTTGGGTGATAAATTTGATATTCATGGCGGTGGAATAGATTTAATTTTCCCTCATCACGAAAATGAAATTGCACAATCAAGATGTGCTAATGAAAATGAAATATTTGCTAATTATTGGGTTCATAATGGATTTATAACAATTTCAAATGAAAAAATGTCAAAATCACAGGGCAACGTTTTAACAATTAATAATTTAAAAAATAAAATTAACGGTCAAGTAATAAGACTAGCTTTGATTAGCGCTCATTATAAACAACCACTAGATTGGAATGAAAAACTTTTATCTGAAAGTGAAAAAACTATTAACAAATGGTATGAAAGTTATACTGTTTTAAAAAAACAAGTATTAATTCCACAAGACTATCTTTCACCTTTGTATGACGATTTAAACACGCCTGGCTATATAGCTAATCTGCATAAATTATTTGAAAAGTCTCAGAAAGGTTCAGAAAAGGATAAAGAAATATTTATGTCAGCTTGTAATTTCATTGGTTTATTAAATGAAGATAAAAATACATGGGAAAAATTTAAACAAAATAAATCAAAGATTTCCAAAGATGAAATTGAAAGAAAAATAAATGAAAGAAATATTGCTAGGAAAAACAAAGATTATAAAGCAGCAGACAACATCAGAAATGAATTGTTAGACAAAGGAGTTTTAATTGAAGACAAAGATGATAAAACCCTGTGGAAATTTAAATGAGTAAAGAAAAAATATACATATTTGATACCACATTGAGAGATGGAGCCCAGACCCAAGGTGTAGATTTTTCTATAGATGATAAATTAAAAATTGCTAAATCTTTAGATGATTTAGGTGTTGATTATATAGAAGGAGGTTGGCCAGGAGCGAATCCAACAGATACTGAATTTTTTCAGAAAAAAATTAAACTAAATAATTCTGTGCTTACAGCTTTTGGAATGACAAAAAAATCTGGTCGAAGCGCTGATAATGACCCAGGACTTTCATCAATACTAAATAGCAATACACCTGCAGTTTGTTTAGTCGGGAAATCATGGGATTTTCATGTTGATATAGCTTTAGGCATAACAAACAATGAAAATTTGGAAAATATTTCAGAAAGCGCAAAACTTTTTGTAAAAGAAAAAAAAGAATTTATGTTCGATGCTGAGCATTTTTTTGATGGGTTTAAAAGCAATAAAGAATACGCACTTTCATGTATTAAATCAGCATATGATAATGGTGCAAGATGGATTGTTCTTTGTGATACAAACGGTGGCACTCTTCCAAATGAAATTACAGAAATTGTTAGCGAAGTAGTCAAAACTGTTCCTGGAAAAAATTTGGGCATCCATGCACACAACGATACTGGAAATGCTGTAGCTAATTCTTTAGCTGCTGTTTTATCTGGAGTAAGACAAATTCAAGGAACAATTAATGGATTAGGAGAAAGATGCGGTAATGCAAATCTGATGTCAATAATTCCAACATTACATCTAAAAAAAACTTATACAAATAATTATGAAATAAATATTAAAAAAGAAAATATTAATAAATTAACTCAATGTTCAAGATTACTTGATGAAATATTAAATAGAAAACCAAATCAACACTTACCTTATGTGGGTGCTGCAGCCTTTTCACATAAAGGAGGATTACATGTATCTGCAGTTCAAAAAGATCCCAAAACTTATGAACATATAAATCCTCAAGAAGTAGGAAATGTAAGAAATATAGTTGTTTCTGATCAATCAGGAAAATCTAACATAGTTTCAAGATTAAATTCTATAGGAATTAATTTTAAACAAGACGACCCAAAAATTAAAAAACTTTTAGAGGAAGTTAAAGATAGAGAGTTCATAGGGTATAGTTATGATGGTGCAGACGCATCTTTTGAATTACTAGCAAGAAGAGTAATGGGTGAAATTCCAAGATATATCTCTATTAAAAAGTATGATGTTAGTGTCAAAAAAAATAATTTAGGAGAAATTATTTCTTCAGCAAAAGCCCAATTAGAAGTTGATAAGAAATTAATTCTTTGTGAGGGTGAGGGCAATGGTCCTGTGCATGCACTTGATAATGCCATCAGAGATAATGTAGACAAACTAGCTAAATATTCACAATATTTAAAAGATTTAAAATTGGTAGATTACAAAGTTAGAATACTTAATACTGGAACAGAAGCTGTAACAAGAGTTTCAATTGAAAGTACTGATTCAAAGGGAAAAAATTGGTTTACAATTGGAGTATCAGCAAACATTATTGACGCTTCTTTTAAAGCCTTAGTTGACAGTTTAGATTATAAATTATTTAAAGATAATGCTCCAGCAAGCACTTAATGTCATTAAATAATATTTTTTTCATATTACACAAACCTCAATTATCAGAAAATATTGGAGCATGTGCTAGAGCAATTAAAAACTTTAATTTTAATAAATTATTATTAATAAATCCAAAACCTCTTTTTCCTAATGACAAAATTTTAGCAACTTCTGTTGGTGCTAAAGATATTATAAAAAAAACAAAAGTTTTTTCCAATATAGAGGAATCTATTAAGAAAATAGATGTTTTAATTGCAACATCATCAAGATTTAGAAATAAAAATATTAAGCATATTTCTTTGGATGATTTAAATAAAATTGACTTTAAAAAAAAAGTTGGTTTTTTATTTGGTTCAGAAGCTTCTGGTCTTTCTAATAATGAGGTAAGTTATGCCGATTATACCTTACAAATACCAACTAATAAAAAATTTAGATCCCTTAATTTATCTCATAGTTTGATAATTATTGCTCATATAATAGCTGGTTTAATAAGAATTAATAAACCAAAATTTGAAAAATCAAAAAAAATAAAAAAAGCTTCAAAAAAAGGTGTAATTAATATGGTTAATTTGTGTATTAAAAATCTAGAAGAAAAAAATTTTTTTAATCCTCCAGAGAAAAAACAGATTATGATACAAAACTTTAGAAGTATTTTTTACAAATTAGAACTTTCTGAAAAAGAAACACGTATTTTATCAAGCGTATTTGCGGGTTTATCCAAAAAAGGTTGATTGACAAAGCTATACTTAAGTTTATAAAACCCAATATTAAATGACAAAAAGACTAAACTCTAAGCATAAAGTTGACAGACGGTTAAAAGTAAATTTATGGGGAAGACCAAAGAGTCCGTTTAATACTAGAGCTTATCCACCTGGGCAACATGGCCAAACTAAAAGTTCAAAACCTTCAGACTATGGAATCCAACTTCAAGCTAAACAAAAACTAAAATCTTATTATGGAAACATGAATGAGAAACAGTTTAGAAATATTTATAAAAAAGCAATTTCAAAAAAAGGTGATACTGCAGAAAATCTTATTGGATTATTAGAAAGAAGGTTAGACGCAGTAATTTATAGATCAAAATTATCAAATACCATGTTTTCTTCAAGACAACTGATTAATCATGGACACATAAGAGTTAATGGAAAGAAAGTTAATATTTCTAGCTATCAAGTTAAAGAGGAAGATAACATTGAAGTAAGAGATAAATCAAAAGAATTAGCACTAATTGACATTGCTTTAGCAAATAAAGAGAGAGAAGTTCCTGAATACTTGCAACTTGATGAAAAAAATAAAAAAGTTAAGTTTGTAAGAATTCCTAAATTTGAAGAAGTTCCATATCCTATTTTAATGGAACCAAATCTTGTGATTGAATATTATTCTAGATAATCAATTTTTTTTTTTAAAATTTACATTTTTACTTTCTAACAATTTAGAAAGTTCACCATTCTCATACATTTCTTTTACAATATCACATCCACCAACAAATTCTTGCTTAATGTATAATTGAGGTATAGTTGGCCAATCGCTAAAAGTTTTAATACCATCTCTAATATTCTGGCTTTCTAAAACATTAACTCCTTTAAAATTAACTTCTAAAATTTTTAATATATTTGATACTGCCATAGAAAATCCGCACTGAGGGGCATCTGGAGTACCTTTCATAAATAAACAAACATCGTTATTGTCTATTTCTTTTTTTATTAGTTCATTAGTTTGTTGATTCATTATTCTCCTTAGTTTTTATTGCAAGAGCATGTAACTCATTTCCCATTTTTCCTTTTAATGAATTATATACCATTTTATGTTGTTCTATTTTACTTTTACCATTAAATTGCGACGAAATAACGGTAGCTGAATAGTGATTACCATCCCCAGCAAGGTCTTGTATTTCAATTTTTGCGTCAGGCAAAGCTTCCTTTATTAAATTTTCAATTTCTTTTAGATCCATTGCCATTAGTTTGCCATATACCTTTTTAACCAAGTTTTATTAGCATCATTTAAATCGTCAACCGTTAAATTTAAATCATTATTAAATTTAATATTTTTTTCGTCAATTATTCCTAACTCATCATAATGAACAGAATTATCTTTAAGAATTTTCATAACTTTTTCAATATTTAACTTAGTTGTTTCAATTATATAACGACCTTGATCTTCTCCAAAGAAATATTCAAATTTATTTATTAATCCTTTAATTGGGTTTATTTTTATGCCTTTTTTACCCTTTATACACATCTTTGATACAGAAGTTAAAATTCCTCCCAACGAAACATCATGACAAGACTCAACCAAATTTTTATCAATCAATTTTAATATAGTTTCACCGATATTTTTTTCATTAAATAAATTAATATTTGGCGGAGGACCTTTTTTTTCTAATAATATTTCTTTAGCGAATATACTCTGATCAAGATGTCCTTCTGTCTTACCAATAACTAAAACAATGTTATTTTTTTTTTTAAAACTCATATTTATCATTTTTTTATAATCTTTTATTAAACCAACACCACCAATTGCTGGTGTCGGTTTAATACCTTTATCTTTAGTTTCGTTATAAAAAGAAACATTACCTGAAACTATAGGGAAGTTTAAATATTCACTTGCTTCAGAAATTCCTTCAACACATTCAACAAATTCTCCCATATTTTTTTCTTTTTCAGGATTTCCAAAATTTAAACAATTAGTAATAGCTATTGGTTTAGCCCCTACAGAAATTAGATTTCTCCAACTTTCACAAACAACTTGTTTTCCACCTGTTAATGGATGAGCAAAGCAATATGAAGCAGAAGAGTCTACTGAAGCAGCAACAGCTTTATTGCTACCATGAATTCTAACAACACCTGCATCCCCACCAGGTTTTTGAATAGTATCACCCATAACAGTATGATCATATTGATCCCATATCCATTCTTTATCTGATATATTTGGGTTGCTTAAAATTTTTTTAAGACAATCATTTAAATTCAAAGATTTAAAATAATCTTTTTTAAAATTTAACTTTTGTGGAAGTTTTATTTTTTTCCATTTTCTATCATATATAGGAGCATTTTCTGCAAGGTGTTCAATAGGAATATCTACAACTTTAACATTGTCAAAAAATAATTCTATTTTTTCTGAGTTAGTTGTTTTGCCTATAACAGCAAAATCTAAATTCCATTTATTAAATATTTTTTTTGCCTCTAACTCTTTACCACTTTCTAAAATTATAAGCATTCTTTCTTGGCTTTCAGAAAGCATTATCTCATAGGGAGACATCTTTTCTTCTCTGCAAGGAACTTTGTTTAAATTTAATTTTATACCAAGTTTTCCTTTAGATGCCATTTCAATGCTGGAAGAAGTTAAGCCTGCTGCACCCATATCTTGAATTGATATAATAGAATCATCGGCCATTAACTCTAAACAAGCTTCAAGTAAAAGTTTTTCCGTAAAAGGATCACCAACTTGAACTGTTGGTTTTTTTTCTTCTATTTTATCATCAAAAATTGTTGAAGCCATACTAGCTCCATGTATTCCATCTCTTCCAGTTTTTGAGCCTACGTAAATTACTGGTTTATCTAAACCTGATGCTTTTGAATAAAATATTTTTTTTTTATTTACTAACCCCAAAGTCATAGCATTAACTAAAATATTTCCATTATAAGATTCGTCAAAATATGTTTCCCCTGCTATAGTTGGTACACCAATACAATTTCCATATCCTCCAATCCCTTTAACAACACCTCTTAATAAATTTTTAGTTTTTTTATTATGTGTAGATCCAAAATGAATAGAATTTAAATTTGCTATTGGCCTGGCACCCATTGTAAAAACATCACGCATTATCCCCCCCACACCAGTCGCTGCTCCTTGATAAGGTTCTATAAAAGAAGGATGATTATGACTCTCTATTTTAAAAACAATTGCATCTTCATCGCCAATATCAATAATTCCAGCATTTTCACCTGGTCCTTGAATTACTTTATCTCCCTTTGTATTAAGTTTTTTTAAATGTTTTTTTGATGATTTATATGAACAGTGCTCATTCCACATAGCTGAAAAGAGTGTTAGTTCCGTAAAATTTGGAATTCTTTTTAATAAATTACAAATTTTTTCATACTCATCTTTTTTTAAACCTAGATCTAAAGCTATTTTTTCTGAAACTTCTGTCATCTTAAATTTCCTAATAAATTTTCAAAAAATAAAGATCCATCTTCACCCGAAAGATAAGCATCAATCATCCTTTCAGGATGTGGCATCATTCCTAAAATATTTTTTTCTTTATTAAAAATTGCTGCGATATTTTTAATTGCTCCATTTGGATTAAATTCATCATTTTCAATCCCTTCTTGATTACAGTAAGAAAGAGCAATCTGGTTATTGTCTTCTATAGATTTTAACTCATTTTTACTACAAAAATAGTTTCCTTCATTATGAGCTATATGAAGTTTTAATATATTTTTTTTTATATTATTAAAAAATTTATTATCTTTATTATTAATTTTAACAAAAACGTTTCTACATATAAAATTTAGATATTTATTTTGCTGAAGAATACCAGGCAATAGACCTGTTTCAGTTAGTATTTGAAATCCATTGCAAATACCAATAACCAAACCCCCAGATTTTGCAAATTTTATAATAGGATCTATTATTTTAGATTTTGAAGCAATACTTCCACACCTAAGATAGTCGCCATAAGAAAAACCGCCTGGTAAAACTATAAGATCGCTTTTTGGTATTGATTGATCGTTATGCCAAATCATTTTATTTTGGAAGCCAAACTTCTTTAACGCAACATCCATATCTCTGTCACAGTTTGATCCAGGAAAAATTATAACAGAAGACTTCATCAATAGACTAAATAATTTTATAATCTTCAATTACTAAATTAGCCAAAAGTTTTTTACACATTTCTTCAACTT
>CACANV010000032.1 GCA_902533955.1 uncultured Pelagibacteraceae bacterium | reverse complement strand
GGACACTCTGGTTCGCAAACGCCACAATCTATACACTCATCAGGCTTAATTACAAGCATATTTTTACCTTCATAAAAACAATCAACAGGACAAACTTCTACACAATCCATTAGTTTGCATTTGATACATTTGTCATTAACTAAATAAGTCATTATTTTTTTAATCTAACCTTTTCTTTAATGTCACCTACTATTTTATTGTCCAAATATAGTAATCCAGACAATCTTCTCATAAGATTAGTTTCATACATATCAGCATTATGGTCTGAATAAATAATATTCCAGATTGCTTCTATAATTATTATTTTTTCCTCTTCACTGATATTCTTTATTTCTCTAGTAAAATCTAATATTTGGTTCGAATCTTTTTCTTTTTCTTCTGCTTGTGTTATAATTATATCAATATTTCCTTTTTCAGCACCCATCTCAATTAATGCATCTTTAATAATTTTTTTTTCTTTGTAAGTGAAATTTTCATCTATTTTTGCCGAATGAATTAGTAGAGAAGCAACCGCGATCAAAGAAACACCTTTTTTATCTTCAGTTTCTTTTTTTTTAAATAAATTAAACATTATTTTAAATTAAGTTGGCTTAATACACCAAAAGGATTGTCTGTCATATCTTTTTTTATTTCTTTCTTTCTTATAATTTTTTTGTATGGAGCGTACTTGAAATATACATTTTTTTCTTTTTCAAAAACTTTATAATTCATATTTTTTATAAGTTTTATAAAATTTTCTTTATTGCATCCAAGTAAATTTAGCATTTCAGGGACAAGTTTAATTTCACTATTTTTTTTTTCATCTATATTTGAGTTTAAAATCATAATAAAAAGTCTTTCAAGAATATCTATTCTTACAAAAAATTTTTCAAATTTTTCAAAACCACATAACAACATAAAATCTTTATTTATTTTTTTTGTTTCTTCTAGAAAATTCAATCCAAAAGTAGGAGGATGAAGATTTAAATTTTTTTCACTGAAACTTTTCCACAAAAGGACTCTTAATGAAACGGAGCTTGGTTTAAATAGTTTAAATAAAAATATATGATATCTTCCAAATTTAACTCCGATTCTTCTCAATTTTTTTCTTTCATCTTGATCTAATTTTTTTAAATAGATTTCAACATTTTCTCTTTTAACTACTCCATTATTTTCATAAAGATGAAAAGCAAGCGCTCTAAGTTCAGGGTTTTTTTCATTTAAATTTTTTAAATCTATAAGACTCTTTAGCTCTGTTTCTATTTTTGCATTTATCCATTTTTGTAAATAAATGTTCAATTTTAATTTTTCATCATTTTCAATCATTTCGTCGATGATTAAATTAATTTGAGGATTTAAGTAGTCTGTTCCTGCAATTAACTTAGCTATTGGATAATTTTTCCAATAAATTTTAAAATCATCTTTTAATTCAACTAACCCTGTATCGATAATTTCTTTAATTCGCTTTATTATTTCCGGTCCTACATTTTGTCTAGCTGCTTTTTTTAATGATTTAATATCAGCATCTAGAGCATCAACCTTTAAATCTAATTCTAGTTTTAATCCTTTTAGATTTCCAATATATTGTTGGTTAATCATTACTTTTTGTTCATCAACAATATTAGTTTCAAATATTATATCTTGTTTTAATCCGCTTGCTAAGACACTTGCTCTTTTATCAATGAATGTTTTTGTTAATTCTTCATGTAATCTGTCAGATAGTTTATCTTCCAAGTGTTTTGTTCTTTCAATCCAATAATCTTGGTTTTCTACCCAGTTTGCTTTATTTGAAACGTAAGCCCATGTTCTTACATTTGCTATTCTATTTGAAATAGAATCAACATTTCCATCCATTTTATCTAAATATGAAAGCTGTTCTTTCATATATTGATTTGGAATTTTTTTTGTCTGTTCAGTTAAAAAATTAAATACTTTTCCGACTAAATTAATGTGATGACCATATGTTTTTTTAACAAAATCTGGTATTTGACAGCATTCCCAAAGGATTTTTAATTGTTGAAAACTATCTTTGATGTTTAGATTTGGTGAATCTTTAAGAAAATATTTTAATACTTTTTCATCTTCACATTCACTTACCCTTCGTAACCAACTTTTTTGAGGTTTTTTATCAAGTGATTTAATCAAACTTAATTTATTTTCAAAATTTAAATCAGAATTTCTCCAAAAAATATTTTGTATTTCTAAAAACTTATGATTTTCAAGAGATTCTATTTCTTCAGCACTAATTTCAGCACAATCTCCTGTAATGCCAAAAGATCCATCATTTAAGTATCTTCCAGCTCTTCCAGCAATTTGTCCAATTTCTGAAATATTTAATCTTCTTATTTTTTTTCCATCAAATTTTTTTATATTTGAAAAATAAACATTATCTAAATCCATGTTTATTCCCATTCCTATAGCATCAGTAGCAACTAGATAGTCTACATCACCAGATTGATATAGATTTACTTGTGCATTTCTAGTTTTTGGACTTAATGAGCCCATTACAATAGCGGCACCACCCTTTTGTCTTCTTATTAACTCGGCGATTGCATAAACTTCTTCTACAGAAAAAGCAATTATTACACTTTTTCTTTCTATTCTTGAAATTTTTTTATATCCACTAAATGATAATTTTGATAATCTTTCTTTGTTAATAAATTCAATATCGCCTTCAAGTTTTTGTATTATACTCTTGATAGTATTTGATCCCATAAGCATTGTTAACTTTTCACCTCTAAGATTTAAAAGTCTATCAGTAAAAATGTGACCTCTCTCATAGTCACTACACATTTGAATTTCATCTATTCCAACAAATTCCAAATTTTTGTCTATTGGCATAGACTCAACTGTACATAAAAAATATTTAGCATTTATTGGTATAATTTTTTCTTCACCTGTAATTAGAGCAACTTTTGAAACATCAATTTTTTTAATTATTTTATCGTAGACTTCTCTTGCTAATAATCTTAAAGGAAATCCAATCATTCCAGAATTAAAAGAGAGCATTGTTTCAATTGCTAAAAAGGTTTTACCTGTATTAGTTGGACCTAGAACTGCTGTGATTTTGTTTTTTTTCATTTCAACTTTTGGTATGATTTTTTTTATAACTACTATATATTGTTGTTTGAAAAGAACAAAAATAGTCTAAAACAGGCTCGAATCAGAGAGGAAAATGTTCTCATTTTAATAATTTATATTTTTAAGGTTATCATAATTTATAAAAATTCAATATAATTTTTTTATGTCACAGAAATTATGGGAAGCAAATTTATTAACAAAAAATAAGTCAAATCTTTTTAAATTTGAAAGATTTATTTCAAAAAGATTTAATTACAAACCTTCAAAAAATTATAAAAAGTTATTTAATTGGAGCATTAAATATCCCAAACATTTTTGGAGTTCTGTATGGGATTATACTAACGTCAAAGGAAAAAAGAATGATAAATTTCACTTTACAAAAGATTTTATAAAAAATAAGTTTTTTGTGAAATCAAAATTGAATTTTGCTGAAAATATACTTTCTAAGAAAGATAGTTCTAAAGCAATCACATTTATAAGTGAGACTGGATTTAAAGAGGTTAGATCATGGCGTGAATTGTACAATAATACTTCTAAATTAATACATTTTTTTAGACAAAATAAAATTTCAGAAAAAGATAGAATAGCAGCTTATACTGCTAATCAAATCGAAACTATAGAATGTTTTTTAGCAACATCAACAATTGGTGCAATATGGTCTTCCTGTTCTCCAGATTTTGGAGCTTTAGGTTTAATAGAAAGATTTTCTCAAATAAAACCAAAAATATTAATTATAACAGATAGGTATTACTATAATGGTAAGGAAATAAATATTTTAGAGAGACTGCCCATTATATTGAAAAAAATAAAATCTATCAAAACAGTAATAGTAATAAATTATCCTGGAAAAAAATATTTAAAATATAAAAAAATAAAAGGTGCAAAAGTCTTTAGCTTAAAAAAAATAAATAAAATTCAAAAAAAAGAAATTAAATTTAAAAAATTTGATTTTGATCATGAATTAGTAATTTTATATTCAAGTGGCACCACAGGAAAACCAAAGTGTATTTGCCATCGTGCTGGAGGTGTTCTAATTCAACACTTAAAAGAACATCAATTACATTGTGAAGTTAAGCCTGGAGATAATGTTTTTTATTTTACCACATGTGGATGGATGATGTGGAATTGGCTTTTGACATTTCTTGCATCCAAAGCATCAATCGTTTTATTTGATGGTTTTCCAATGTATAAAAAAAAAGATTTATTATTTAATATAGCAGAGAAAGAAAAAATTACACTTTTTGGCATAAGTGCTAAATATATTGATCAATTAAAAAAATTAAATATTAAAATAAGTTCTAAATATAAATTAAATAAACTAAAAACAATTTGCTCAACTGGATCACCTCTTTCAAGTGATGGTTTTAAATATATATATACAAATATTAAAAAAAATGTTCATCTAGCTTCTATAGCTGGTGGTACAGATTTAGTTTCCTGTTTTGTTTTAGGAAACATTTATTCTCCTGTTTATAAAGGGCAAATTCAAAATAATGGTTTAGGAATGAACACAGATGTTTTTTCTGACAGAGGAAAATCATTGATAAATAAAAAGGGAGAGTTGGTTTGTAAATCACCATTTCCATCTATGCCAAAATTATTTTGGAATGATAAAAAAAATAAAAAATATAAAAAAGCTTATTTTAATAAGTTTAAAAATATTTGGCATCATGGAGATTATGCAGAAAGAAAGAAGAACGGGGGTTATATAATTTATGGAAGATCAGATGCTACTTTGAATCCCGGGGGAGTTAGACTTGGTACAGCAGAAATTTATTCAGTTGTAGAAAAATTTAAAAATGTAAAAGAATCAATTGTTGTAGGTCAAAACTGGGATAATGATGTTAGGATCATATTATTTTTGGTTTTAAATAAACCTAATTCATTAAACGAACTTTTTATTCAGAAGCTAAAAAAATCAATAAGATCAGAAGCTTCACCAAGACATGTTCCTGCAAAAGTTATTGAGGTTATGGATATTCCTAGAACTAAGAATGGTAAAATAGTAGAATTAGCTGTTAAAAACGTAATCGAAGGAAATCAAATCAAAAATATTCAAGCATTGGCAAATCCAAATGTTTTAAATGAATATAAAAATTTAAAACAATTAAAAACGTAATGATAAAAAATAAAATTAAAAATTTAGATCTATCAGCAACTTTAAAAATAAATGAAATTACAAAAAATTTAAAAAAAGATGGAAAAGATATTATAAGATTTGGTTTTGGTCAATCGCCATTTCCTATCCCTGATAGCATTGTAGAAAAACTTAAAGAAAATGCACATCAAAAAAGTTATTTACCTATACAGGGATTAGAAGAACTTAGAGAGTCTATTGCTAATTATGAATCAAAAAAGAAAAATAAAAATTTTAAAAATAGTCAAATAATTGTAGGTCCAGGATCTAAGGAACTCATGTTTCTATTGCATCTTTCATTTGATGGAGAGATAATTCTTCCGACTCCTAGCTGGGTATCGTATAAACCACAATCAATTATAGCTGATAATAAATTTCATTGGATAGAAACTAAAGGTGAAAATAATTGGTATCCAACTGCAAAAAGTATTGAAAATGTAATCTTAAAAAATAAACATAAAAAGTATTTGATAATCTTAAATTCTCCAAATAATCCTTCAGGTCAAGTATGTAAAAATTTAAAAGAAATAAGTGAAGTTGTAAAAAAATATGAAATTATTGTTTTGTCTGATGAAATTTATTCAGAGTTAACTTTTGACAATAACTATGAATCAATTTCAAATTATTGTTTTGAAAATGTTATAATAAGTAATGGACTTAGTAAATGGTGTGGAGCAGGAGGATGGAGACTTGGCTATTTTGTAATTCCTAATAAGCTTAATCAATTAAAAAATTCAATTAAAGTTTTAGCAAGTGAAACGTTCTCTGCTGTTAGTGCTCCTATACAGCATGCAGCAATATCTGCATTTAAAATTGATCATAAAGACTATATAAAAAAATCAAAAATAATTTTGAAGGGAATTGGAGAATATGTTTACGAAAATTTAAAATCAAATAATATTATTATAAATAAGCCTATGGGTGGATTTTATTTAATGCCAGAATTTTTGAATAAAAAATTTAAAACTTCAGTTGATATGTGTGCTGACCTTTTAGATAAAAAAGGTATAGCAATATTGCCAGGTTCTGATTTTGGTTTTTTCTAATGAAAAAATGATAGCCAGGTTAAGCTATACAGATTTTGATGGAAAAGAATTTTTATCTGAAATAAATGCAGATACAACTATTAATGAAGATATAATCAAAAAATTTGCACCTAAAATTGTTGAAGGAACAAAAAGGCTCAAAGATTGGGTTGAAAAAGGTTAATATATATTAGAATAATTCTAAAAAACTTCTGGACAATCAAAATAAATTTTGTTTCAATTATTTATTATAATTAAAGAAAAAAAGGGAGGAAAATGAGAAAAATATTATCTACCCTATCGAGCTCTTTAGTTTTTTTTGTTGCGGTTTTTTCTTTTAATTCTGTAGCAAAATCAGCAGAGTATTTTACGATAGGAACTGGTGGACCAACTGGAGTTTATTTCCAAACAGGTAACGCTATTTGTCAAATGGTACATAAGGCAGCGATAAGTAAAGAACATGGAAGAAAAAAAGGTACTTCAAAAGCATATAGATGCACAGCACCTTCATCTGGTGGATCTACTTATAATATAGGTCAAATTATGCAAGGTGAGTTTCAATTTGGTGTTGCCCAATCAGATTGGCAATATCATGCTTATAATGGAACTAAACCTAAAAAAGTAAAACCTTATAAAGGATTAAGAGCAGTATTTTCTGTTCATCCAGAGCCTTTTCAAATTTGGGCAAGAAAAAAAGCAAAAGTTAAAGATTTTGCAGGTCTAAAAGGAAAAGTTGTTAACATAGGTAACCCTGGATCGGGTCAAAGAGGAACAATGGAAGTATTGATGGAAGCTATGGGAGTAGACAATAGTTTCTTTAAAAGTACTCAGGAACTTACTTCTTCTAAACAAGTAGACGCATTATGTGATGGTACTATAGATGCTTTTGGTTATTCCGTAGGTTTTCCAAATGGAGCGATGGAAAATGCAGCAACTTGTGGTGCTAAAGCAATGCCAATAAATTTAACGGGACCTGAAGTTCAAAAATTAATTGACGATAATGATTTTTATGCTCAGGCAGTGATACCTAAAGGAACTTACACTAAACAGAAAAAAGATGTAACAACTTTTGGAGTTATGGCTACTGTAGTAACAAGTGAAGATGTATCTGAAGAGTTGGTATATACAGTTACTAAAGCTGTTTTTTGAAAACTTAGAAGGACGTTATGGATTTAAAGATCAACATGATGCTTTTAAATTTTTAGATCCAAAGAATATGATTAAAAATGGTTTATCAGCGCCTTTACATCCTGGTGCTATTAAATACTATAAAGAAGCTGGTTTAATGTAAAAAAAACTTAATACATAAAAAATAAAAGGCCCAATTTAATATTGGGCCTTTTTTTTTAATGTTATATATTTTTTTAGTATGTTTAAAAAAAAAAATAATTTTATCGAAAAAAAAATTCAGGATGACATATCACCAACAAAAAATTTAAAGGGACTTCATCTTAAAGTTGTTGCTGCAATAGCCATTTTATGGTCAATATTTCAACTTTGGTATGCATCACCTTTTCCAATTATGTTAGATTTTGCAGTTGTAAAAGGTTTGCCAGCGAGAGCTCTACATTTAGGTTTTGCATTAATTTTAGCTTTTTTAATTTTTCCATTCAAAAAAAAATGAAGAAGTATCAATATTAAGTATTATAATTGCAGTTTTATCTTTTCTTAGCTGTCTATATATTCTTGTTTTTTATAATGATTTAGTATTAAGAGCTGGAATATTATTAGTAAAAGATTTTAGTTTTATAGGTAAGGAATTTCAAATTCCAATTGAAATAATAATTGGTACATTTGGTATCATTGTGCTTTTAGAAGCAACAAGAAGAGTTATAGGTATACCACTTGTTATTGTGGCGGTATCATTTTTAATTTTTTCTTATTTTGGAAGATACTTTC
>CACANV010000031.1 GCA_902533955.1 uncultured Pelagibacteraceae bacterium | reverse complement strand
AATGAAAGATTTAGTAATTAATAAAATGGAAAAAGATCTAATGCCTAATCTTAGAGAAAATATAGTATCAGATTTCTATATAACGCCAGATTATTTTGAAAAAGAACTGAATACTCAATATGGCTCTGGTTTTTCTATACAACCAAAATTTACTCAATCTGCTTACTTTAGATTTCATAATAAATCAGAGATTTACGATAAATTATATTTTGTAGGTGCGGGAACTCATCCTGGTGCTGGTGTTCCTGGTGTTTTGTCTTCTGCTAAAGTTTTAGATAAAATACTTTAATGACAAAACAAAATTACCTTTCAATTTATGCAAAATCATTTAATTGGGCTGGTTTCTTTTTACCTAAAAGAACTTACCAGCAATGCTCGTCTCTTTATGATTTTTGTAGGTTTGTAGACAATATTGTTGATGAACAAGGAGATATAGAAAAAAAACTAATTGATTTAGATAATTTTCAAAAACGTTTTAATTCAAGAGACACCAATGATCAAATTATTAAAAATATTTGGGAAATTATTGAAGCGCACAATATTTCACTGAAAATTATTAATGACTTATTTGATGGAGTTAGATCTGATTTAAAAATTAAAGTTGAAATAAACTCGAAGAAAGATTTGTTAATTTATTCATATAGAGTTGCCGGTACGGTAGGTCTTATGATGGCAAAAATTTTAAAAGTAAATAATAAAGAGGCTCTTATGGGTGCTGTGGATTTAGGTATAGGTATGCAACTCACAAATATATCAAGAGATGTGATTGAAGACTCAAATAATAATAGATTTTACATAAACAATAATTTTGAAAACATTAAAGATACTCTAGATCTTGCAGATAAATTTTATGAAAATTCATTTAAATCTATTAAAGAAATACCTATTAGATTGCGTTTTGCAATTTTAGTAGCAAGAAGAGTATACAGAAAAATTGGTTATAAAATAATCCAAACTAATAACTTCGAAACTTACAAAAATTCAGGAAAAATTTTTGTAAATAATTTTGGAAAATTAATTGAAACCTTTATGAGTATTTATGATCTATTGAAACTTTATTTTATAACAGACAAAATAAATTTAACGGAAAATGAGCATCTTTTAATCAACGAAGAAATTAAATTATATGAAAGAATTTGATTATATTATTATAGGTGGAGGATGTGCTGGATTATCTTTAGCATATGAATTGGAAATTAATAATAAATTAAAAGACAAAACTTTAGCTATAATAGAACCCAGAAAAGAATACAAAAGGGACAAAACTTGGTCCTTTTGGAAAGTTTCATCTCACAACTTTGAAGATTGTGTAAAAAAAAGTTGGCCTTCATTTAATGTTAAAAACTGGCATGGCAAAGAAATAAAACATTATATTAATGAATATCCATATCAAGCAATTGACAGCAGTTTATTTTACAAAAAAACTTTACATACTTTAAACAAAAATAAAAATATTAGTTTTTTCAAAAATACAAACGATATTAACTTAGATAAATCATTTATTTTTAATAGCGTTACTAGTTTTAAAAAATTTAAAGATGATAAAGAAAACTATTGGCAACATTTTCTAGGTTTAGAGATCGAAACTAAAAAAGAAATTAATAAATACGACTATTTTATAGGTAATAATAATTATAATACTAATGAATTTACTCTTATGGACTTTGATACATTGCCAAATGTTTCACAAAAATCAAAAGAAATTAACTTTATGTACGTTCTTCCTCTAGATAAAAATAAACTATTTTTAGAGACGACTTGGATATCTAAAGGAGGTATACCTGACGATGGCATTAAACGCGCCCCATATTCTTATCAAATATTAGAACAACTCAGACGCTGGTCGATTATTGATAATCCATTTTTGGGATCTGACGAAGAAGTAGATGATCGTATTGACAAATTAATGAAAGGAAATGGAAGCAATGAATTTAAGATAATTTATAAAGAGTTTGGCGCTATACCATTATTTCATCCTAAGAATAGAAGAATTAAAAATCAAATTAATATTGGCAGCGCAGGAGGTATGACTAGATTAAGTACTGGTTATACTTTTTTAAATATTCAAGAGCATAGTAAGTACATAAGAGAAAATATTGAAAATATAAGCAAAGCAAAAATATTTGAACAAAATAAAAAATACCTATTTTTAGATAAAATATTTATGAAAGTTTTAGAAAAAAATCCTGAGAAAATGCCAGAAATTTTCTTTAATATGTTTAGTGGATCTTCTAGAAGTATTGTCAAGTTTCTATCTAATAAAAGTAATATGACTGAAGACTTATCTATTATTTTGAAAATGCCAAAGTGGATATTTATAAAAGAGCTTATTTAAATGACAAAAATAAATTTTTTTCATTCTTTGATTTTTTTTAATTTATGTATTCTTTTTTCAGCTTTTGAATATTTAAGAGAAAATAATTTAATAATTTTAAGTTTATTTTTAATTCTATCTATAGGGATAACACATGGATCTTTAGATCATATTAAAGGTAAAAAGCTATTAAAATTATTAAGTATTAAAAATTACTCAGTTTTTTTTATAGGATACATAGGAATTTCAATTTTAACTATTTTAATTTGGCTAATTTTTCCGAAAACACTATTATTAATTTTTTTAATAGTTGCATCATATCATTTTGGAAAAGAGGATTCAGATTTTATTAAATTAGAGAAAGTCAAATTTTATGAAATATTATTATTTTTTAAAGGTAGTGTCGTTATAATATCGCCCTTGATATTTCATCAAAGTGAAACTCTTAAAATATTTAAAACATTAAATTTTGACATATCTAATACATTTATAACTTCTAACGTTTTTCTATACTCAATGATATTTGTATGTTTTTTGGTTAATCTATTTTTCTGCTTGAAAGAAAATTTCGATAACAAATCACTGATAATGATGGATTTTTTTTCTATTATAATACTTAATTTGTTTCTCAATCCCCTGTTTGCTTTTACATTTTATTTTTGTTTTTTGCATTCTTTCAGGCACTCTTTATCACTTATTTTTGAGATTAATTCTAAAATCTTAATTGGATTTAAAATATTTATTAAAAGAGCGCTACCATTAACAATTATAACCGCGCTATTATATCTAACGGCGATATATTTTTTAAACAATAAATTTGGTTTAGATCAATCAGTTAACAAAGTGATATTTATTGGATTGGCGTCTTTAACTTTTCCACATATATTGCTTGAGTATCTTTTAGAAAAAAATGAAAAATAAAAATTTAAAAATATTGTTAGCGGCTCCAAGAGGATTTTGTGCTGGTGTTGATAGAGCTATAGAAATTGTTAAAAAAAGTATAAATAAATATGGCGCTCCAGTTTATGTAAGACATGAAATAGTTCACAATAAACATGTTGTTGATAATCTAAAAAAAATTGGAGCTATTTTTGTTGAAGAAATAGAAGAAATAGAAGATAAAACAAGACCAGTTATTTTTTCAGCCCATGGTGTACCTAAATCAGTTCCTGAAGAAGCAATAAATTTAAACATGACCTTCGTGGATGCTACATGTCCTTTAGTATCTAAAGTTCACAGAGAAGCCGAAAATTTGAATAAAAGTGGTATACATATTTTACTTATAGGACATAAAAATCATCCTGAAGTAATCGGAACTATGGGACAGCTTTCTAATGGAAAAATTGATCTTATAGAATCAATAGAAGATGCTAAAAATTTTGATAAAAGAGTTAATAAAAAATTAGCATATATTACACAAACTACTTTATCAGTTGATGATACAAAGGATATTATTAATGTTCTTAAGATAAGATTTCCAGATATTATTGAACCAAAAAAAGATGATATCTGTTATGCCACAACTAATAGACAAGCGGCCGTCAAAAAAATTGCTAAAAATTGTGAAAAGTTTTTTGTAATTGGTAGTAGAAACTCTTCAAATTCAGTAAGATTAGTTGAGGTTGCAAAAAATAATGGTTGTAATGATGCACAATTAATTCATTCTGAAAGTAACTTTCCACTAGAAAAAATATCTAAGTGTAAAACTATAGGAATCTCTTCTGGAGCATCAGCCCCTGAAGTTTTAGTAGAAAAATTTATAGAAAATATAAAAAAAGAATTTATTGTAGAAATAGAGGAAGTAGAAATAGTAAAAGAAGATATAATTTTTAAAATTCCAGGGAAACTAAACTAATGGCGGTTTATACAATAATAAATCGAAGGGAGATAAGCTTTATTGAAAACAATTTCAATATTGGAAAAATTCAATCTTTTTCGGGTATAAAGCAAGGAATTGAAAATACTAATTATCTGATAATTACAAAAAAAAAGAAATATATTTTAACAATATTTGAAAAAAGAGTTCAAACTAAAGATTTACCATTTTTTATGAATCTTATGTCAGGTTTAGCAGATTCAAAGATAAAATGTCCAAGGCCAATCAAAAATACAAAGGGGAAATATTTATTTAAGATAAAAAATAAAAGTGCTTGTTTAGTAAGTTTTCTTAAAGGAAAAAACAAAAGCCAATTAAATTATAGAGATTGTTTTATTGTAGGAAAAAATATTGCTAAATTACATTTAGTTTCTAAAAAATTAAATTTGTATAGAAAAAACTCTCTTTCAGTCCATGACTGGGAACCATTGCTAAAAAAAATAGACAATAAAATAAATAAATTATCAAATAATTTTAAAAATTTAATGAAAAGGGATTTAGCAGATATTAAAAAAAAATGGCCAAAAAAAATGCCAAAAGGGATAATTCATTGTGATCTTTTTGTGGATAACATATTTTTTTACAAAAACAAATTTTATGGATTTATAGATTTTTACTTTTCTTCAAATGACTTTCTTTCTTATGAATTAGCTACTTGCATAAATGCACTTTGTTTTAAAAAAAAAAATAAGATTTTTGTGTTAAATAAGAAAAAATCTTCACAATTATTAAAAGGTTATGAATCGGTCAGAAAATTATCTTTGAAAGAAAAAAATAATTTAAATACTTTATGCAGAGGATCTGCATTAAGATATCTTCTGACAAGATCTTATGATTTCTTAAACACTCCCAAAAATGCTTTAATTAAAATAAAAGATCCATTGGAGTATCTTGATAAGTTAAATTTTCATAGAAAAGTAAGATCTTTTAAGGACTATAGCTAGTGATAAAAATTTATACTGATGGATCATGCATAGGAAATCCGGGTAATGGTGGATGGGCTGCGATAATTTTAAATGATGGAAAAAAAACTCAAATAAAAGGTGGAAAAAAAAATACTACAAACAATCAGATGGAATTACTTGCTCCAATAAAAGCCTTGAAAAATATCCCCAAAGGTAGCAAAGTTGAAATTTTCACAGACTCTAAATATGTAAAGTCAGGTATAACAGAGTGGATCCATAATTGGAAAAAAAATGGATGGAAAACTGCAAATAAAAAAAAAGTAAAAAATATAGAACTTTGGACAGAGTTAGATTTTTTATCTAATGAGTTCGAGATAAAGTGGAGTTGGGTAAAAGCACACTCTACTAATAAATTAAATAACGAAGTAGACTTAATAGCTAGAGAAGCATCAAATTTAAATAAGATCTAAGATGCCTTCTGCAGAGGATATGCCGCAATTTTTAGTCTCTTTTTCTTCTTGAATATTCAATACTTCTAAATTTTCAATTATCATAACATAACGACTTGATCTAATTCCCATACCTTTTAAATTTCTATCAACTTCAGCTCCTATTGATTTTGTAAATAATAAATAAGGATCAGCTAGCATAGTTATATTTTTTCCAACATTATTAGCTTCTCCCCATGCATTCATTACATATGGATCATTTACAGAAATACAAAATATTTTATCAATTCCTTTAGCCTTAATTTTCTCAACATTTTTTACATATCCTGGTAAATGTATTTTGGAACATGTAGATGTAAATGCGCCAGGCAACCCAAATACTAAAATTTTATTTTTACCAAGAACTTCTTTGATGCTCACTTTTTTTGGTTCTCCATCTTCTAAATGAAAAATTTGTGCTTCAGGTATAGATTCCTTTAATTTTAATTTCATATTTTACTTTTGACGAATTTTTTTATTTCATCAGTATCATTTTTTAATATTTTATAATTTTCTTTTATATCAAGAACATGTTTAAGTTGATGAGGTAAATTTTCATGCTTATTAATTGCTTTTTTTATAGCATCTGGGAATTTACAAGGGTGAGCTGTCGATAATACTATACATTGATTATAAGATAGTTTTTTTGCAGCCCCTACTCCAACTGCTGTATGTGGATCCATTATTATATTATTTTCTTCATAATTTTTTTTAATAATATTTAAAGTTTCATTTTCATCACAACTTTCTGATAGAAAATCCTTTTGAATTATTTCTAAGCTTTGGTTATCAATTTGATAGTTATTCTTCTTAATTTTTTTCATTATATTTGATGTTATTTTAGAGTCAGAATTGTTTATATAATAAATTAATCTTTCAAAGTTACTTGCTAATTGAATATCCATACTAGGTGAGATTGTTTCTTTAACTTCTCTTGAAACATAGTCTCCTTTTGAAATAGCTCTATGTAAAATATCGTTTTCATTAGTTGCAACAATTAATTTTTCAATTGGCAATCCCATAATCTTTGACAGATAGCCTGCAAAGACATCACCAAAGTTTCCTGTTGGAACAGAAAATGAAACGTTTTCTTTATCTAATTTAAAGTATGAATAAAAGTAATAAACTGCTTGGGCAATAATTCTTACCCAATTAATTGAGTTCACACCTGACATATTTATAGATTTAGAAAATTCTAAGTCAGAAAACATACTTTTAACTATGTTTTGGCAATCATCAAAGTTTCCATTTATTGCAATATTGAAAACATTGTTTTCTTCAACGGTAGTCATCAATTTTCTTTGTATTGGTGAAATTCTATTATTGGGATGTAGAACAAAAATATTTAAGTTAGATTTTCCTTTTATTGCATCTATGGCTGCCGCACCAGTATCCCCAGATGTTGCAACAACTATATTTATTTTTTTATCATTTTTACTTAAATAATATTCATATAAATTTCCAATAAGCTGCATAGCCACATCCTTAAATGCTAAGGTTGGACCATGAAATAATTCTAATAATTTTAGTTCACCCATACTTGATATTTTAATAACTTCTTTTTCTCTAAATGTTGAATATGATTTTTCAATTATAGATGAAAGTTCTTCTTTAGAGATAAAATCTGACGAAAATAGATTTATTATTTCAGCAGATAGCTCATTATAATTTAAATTTTTAAGATCTGATAATTGTTCACGATTATATTTTTTTAATGATTTTGGCACATAAAGGCCTCCATCATCAGCTAAACCTTTTATGAATACGTCTTCAAAACTGTACTCTCTTGAATTATCTCTAGTACTTACATATCTCATGAATTTTTTTTACCACTTTCCTATAAAATAAATAGAATTATTTATCTTATAATCTGGTCTATCAAAAATAGGACAAATAGCAAAAATAAGTAGAAAATTGAGTAAGAAAATACTTTTTTTGCCTTCTTTATTTCAAATTTATTTTTCTTGAATTTAAGAAGATTATAGCAAACATAATTATAGTAAAAAGTAAGTGTTAAAGAGACAATTAAAAAAAGTTCACCTGCAAAACCTATATAATAAGGAATTATAACTATTGGTAGCATTATCAATGAATAAACGAAAATATTTTTCTTTGTTTCTTCAACTCCATTAGTAATTGGAAGCATAGGAATTTTAGCTTTTTCATAATCATTTGCTTTGTAAAGACTTAGCGCCCAAAAATGTGAAGGAGTCCAAAAAAAAATAATTAAGAAAAATGTAATTGGCTCAAATGTTAAAGAGTTTGTAGCAATCGTCCAGCCAATAACTGGAGGTAAAGCACCTGAAGCACCTCCTATTACTATGTTTTGAGGGGTCTTTCTTTTTAACCATATTGTGTAGACAAAAACATAAAACGCAATTGTTATAAATAATAAAATTGCAGAAAGAAGATTTGAAAAATAATATAATCCTACAACTGATACAATTGATAATACAATTCCAAAAATTAATCCATGAACCTTATTAACTTTTCCAGTTGGAATTGGCCTTAAACATGTTCTAGTCATTAGCTTATCAAGATCAGCTTCGTACCACATATTCAATGCTCCAGCTGCACCGGCACCAATTGTTACAAAGAAAATTCCAACTAATGCATCAAATAAAGGAACAGTATTAGGGGCAGTTAATAACCCTACGGCACATGTAAATATAACCAAGGACATTACCCTGGGTTTCATTAGCAATAATAAAGATTTTAAGTAAGATAATGTGTTAACTGAAACAGTTTTTTTTTTAAGTATATTTATTGTCACTTTTATTCAACATTAAGTGATACAAAAATTACTACTAAAATAAGGCCAAAAATCAATATATGATTACCTAAATCAAATATTCC
>CACANV010000030.1 GCA_902533955.1 uncultured Pelagibacteraceae bacterium | reverse complement strand
CTTACTGGTTATGATACTTTTGGGTATGTTTTTTTTCAAACTTTAGTTTTAGACCAAAAAGGAAATATAATATTATTAACTAGAGCTCCTGATTTACGACAAGCACAAAATACATCTAACATAGATGATATTAGGATATGGATTGATAAAGATGGTTCAAATCCACAAGAAGACTTAAAAATTATTTTAAATGAATTAAATCTGAAAGGAAAAAAAATAGGAATTGAATATGAAGCTTACGGTTTAACTGGAAGAAATGCCCTTAAGTTAAATAAATCAATAGAAAATTTTTGTTATTATGAAGATAAATCTGAATTAATAACTAAACTAAGAGCTGTTAAATCTTTAGAAGAAATAAACTATGTAAGAAAAGCTGCTCATCTTGCGGATAATGCTCTTGATGCTGTGTGGAAATGCACAAAAGCTGGAATAAGCGAGTCTAAAATTTTAGCTGAAATGAATAGAGTTATATTTGAAGGTGGTGGAGATTATCCCGCAAATGAATTTATAATTGGCTCTGGAAAAATGCAAACCCATTATTTTAATACTGACATAGGATCTAATCTAGTTTGAAACCAGTTAATTCTAAAATCTAAATGTGGTCCCGTAGATCTTCCAGTTGAGCCAACTGTTCCTATTATATCTCCTTGATTTATTTGATCACCAACAGAAACCATAACTTTTTCCAAATGTGAATAAATTGTAGATATTCCATGACCGTGATCCATAATTATTGTTCCTCCAGTATAATATAAATCATCTTCAGCCATTGTAACTACTCCAGTTCCTGAAGATAAAATCATTGTTCCTTGATCTGCAGCAATATCAATACCGTAGTGTGGCCATCTTGGTTTGCCATTTAAAATTCTCTGACTTCCATAAACTCCTGTAATTATTCCTTCAACAGGCTTTATAAACTTATCTTTAAAGAAATTTAAGTTAGAATTGATGGCTCTAGCTTTTCCAATTGCATTATTTTCTTTTTTAATTCTTTTATAAACTTCTTCAGGTGGAGTTACTTTGTTTTCAGGAAGACCATCAATTCTCTGTATTTTATATTTTCTTTTAAAAACTTTTTTTATAATTTTTTCTTTTTTACCATTTTTAATTTTAGTTATTAAAACATCAAATTTTCTGTCTCTATCTATTCCAAAAACAAAAAAACCATCATTGGAAACTTTTATTTCTTTTTTATCTATAATAATTTTTGATTTAGGATTTGTTTTTCCGATAATAAAATGACCTTGAATAAAATTTCCATTAAATTCAATAGCAAAAGAGTTTGATGTAAATAAAATTGCTATGATAAGCAATATTTTTTGCATTATTTTGCTGTCCAACCGCCATCTATAATTAAAGATGTTCCTGTTATCATTCCAGCAGCATCAGATGCTAAAAAACAAACTGCGGTAGCAACATCACTTTCAGTTGCTGCTTTACCCATTGGAATATTACTTAACGCAAGTTTTTTAAATTTTTTATTTTTAAAAAATCTTTTTACCATAGGTGTTTCAACAAATGTTGGAGCCACTGCATTCACTCTAATATTTCTGGTTGCAAGTTCTACACCCATTCCTTTAGTTAGTCCTTCTATTCCGAATTTAGTCATATTATATACATTTCTTCCTGGCATTCCGACATGTCCAAGTTGAGATGACATATGTATTATAGATCCACCTCTTTTTTTATTTCTTAACATTTTTTTTACAACCAATTGAGCCACATTAAATGCAGCCTTTAAATTTAAATCAACAATGTAATTCATATTTTTTTGCTGTATCTTTTCAAAAGGTTCTGGAATATTAGTTCCAGCATTATTTACTAATATATCTATTATTTTAATTTTTTTTAATTTATCTTTTAAATCTTCATAGTTCATAACATCACAATTAACTTTAATTAATTTTCCTTTAGCTTTTTTTATATCTTTTTGTAATTTATCAAGATCAGATTGTGTTCTACTTAAACCAATTATTGTAGCTCCAGCTTCAGCTAATGCAATTGCACAAGCTCTACCTAAACCTTTGCCAGCACCAGTAACTAATGCATATTTTTTTTTAAGATTTATTTTTTTTAAGTACATTTTATATAAATAGTTTTATATCAGTATATATCAAATCTATAGCAACAATAAGTATAGCTATTAATCCCAACCAAGCTATCCATTTATATTTCTTAATCCAATTTGAAATTAAAGTTGCAGCAGTAGCCATTAAGATTATAGATAAAATTAGACCAAATACCAAAAGGTAATAATGATCTCTTGCTGCTCCAGCTACACCCAGTACATTGTCTAAACTCATTGTTACATCAGCAATGATAACTGTAGTGATAGCCTTAATAAATGATGAGTTATCAACTTTTATTTTATTTTCTTCATTTGATTTTTCTTTAACGACATCTACATATAATCTGTAACAAATATACAGTAGCAACAAACCACCTATTAATCTTAAACCTGTAATTTGAAGTAAATATGCAGTTATTAATGTAAATATTATTCTTAATATTATAGCCGCGCCTATTCCCCAAAAAATTATTTTTTTTCTTTGATTCGGAGGAAATTGTGAGGCTACCATACCTATGATAATTGCATTATCACCGGCCAAAACTAAATCGATAAATACTATTTGAAAAAAAATTACAACTTGTTCTGTCATGCTTTACTATCCTCAATTATCATATCTGATGCTTTTTCTGCAATCATAATTGTTGGAGCATTTGTATTTCCTGAAGTAATAGAGGGCATCACAGAAGCATCTACTATTCTTAAATTTTCTAGTCCATGTGCAATACATCTATCATTCACAACCGCATTATCATCATTTCCCATTCTACATGTGCTAACAGGATGAAATATTGTATTGGCAAATTTACCTGCTTCTTTTGCTAAACTTTCATTATCAGTAATATTTATTCCAGGTCTAAGTTCTTCTGGCTCATATTTTTTGTAAGCTTTCGAGTTCATAACAATATCACGAACAATTTTTATAGATTTACCCGCCATTTCCCTGTCTTCATCGGTTGACAAATAATTCATCTTTATTTTTGGAGACACTCTTGTATCAGAAGATTTTAATTCAATAGATCCTCTGCTAGTTGGTCTTATATTTGTTATAGTTGGTGTAAAACCAGGAAATTTATGAAGAGAAGATTTTCCTAAAAGATCGGTACTTGCAGGAGACACATGAAATTGTAAATTTGGAGTTTCTAGATGAGGATCGCTTTTTATAAAACCACATAAATAACTAGCTCCTACTGTTAAAGGACCTTTTCTAAAAAATAAATATTGTAAACCTGTAATAAATTTTTTTGTCATACTGTAATAAATGTCATTTAAAGTTTCTAAATTTTTTATCTTATAAACAGGTCTTAGCATAAGGTGATCAGTGAGGTTTTTACCAACACCAGGGTGGTTTTTGATAACACTAATATTATTATTTTTTAGTAATTCACCAGGTCCAATTCCCGAAGCTTGTAAAATATGAGGAGAGCCAATAGTTCCTGCGCTTAAAATAATTTCTTTATTTGTTTTAACTGAGTTTAAGCTGTTATTTATCCAATAATTTACCTTTGTTGCTTTATATTTTTCAAACTCAATATTTTTTATATGAGCATTTGTAATAATTTTTAAATTTTTTCTATTTTTAATTGGGTTTAAATAACCAACGGCAGTACTGCATCTAAAACCATTTTTGACTGTAAGAGGGAAATATCCCATTCCTTCATTGTTTCCACTATTAAAATCTTCAGTTTTTTTATATCCAAACTCTTCAGCAGCTTCTAAAAACAAATCTAAAACTTTGAAAGTAGATCTTATTTTTTCAACTTTTATTGGTCCACCAGATCCATGAAATTCATTTTCGCCAAATTGAAAATCTTCTGATTTTTTAAAATAAGGCAGAACATCTTCCCAAGACCAACCAACATTACCTAATTGTCTCCAGTAATTATAATCATTAGACTGACCTCTAATGTATAGCATACCATTAATTGACGAACTTCCTCCTAGAGTTTTTCCTCTCGGATAAACCATTTCTCTATTATCACAATTTGGTTCTTTTTCAGTATTGAAACACCAGTCTGTTTTAGGGTTATGCATTGTTTTAAAATATCCACCCGGAATGTGTATCCATGGATTAGTATCTTTTCCTCCAGCTTCTAGTAACAAAATTTTATTATTAGGGTTTTTTGACAATCTATTTGCCAAAACACAGCCTGCTGAACCAGCGCCAATTATTACGTAATCAAAATTTTCCATAAATAATTATATATTATTAATATATAGATAAATTTAAATATCTATTGATTTATTTTTTAAGATAAGATTATTTATAAGAAGTTAATAATATTATGTCAGACAAAATTGCATTTATTGGAATTGGCAACATGGGACTACCAATGGCAAAAAATTTAATTAATGCTGGAAAAAAAGTAAAAGTTTTTGACGTATCTAGTGAGTCGATTGATAAAGCTAAAAATGAAAATTTAGATGTTGCTGAAAATCTTGATTGCTTAATTAATAAAGATCTTTCATTTGTAATCACTATGCTTCCAGAAGGTAAAAATTCAGAAGAAGTTTATTTAGGTGAAAATGGAATATTAAAAAAAGTCTCAAAAAATTGTTTATTAATAGACTGTTCAACAATTGATATTGAGACATCTATAAAAATTGGAAAAAAAGCTAAAGAAGAAAAGGTCAAAATGATTGATGCTCCAGTAAGTGGTGGCGTTATGGGTGCAAAAAAAGCTACATTGAACATTATGGTAGGAGGAACCAAAGAAGCTTTTGAAATTGCTTTACCAATATTAAAACTTATGGGAAAAAATATATTTCATGCTGGTGAAATAGGTTGTGGGAATGGAGCAAAAATTTGTAACAATATGTCTCTAGGAATAACAATGATTGCAGCATCTGAGTCTCTAATGTTGGCCAAAAGATTAAACATCGATGTTAAAAAAGTTCATGAAATTATGAGAAGCGCTTCGGGTAATAGTTGGCCAATTTCTGTTTATCCACCAGTTCCAGGACTAATTGAAGGAACTCCTTCAAACAATAATTATCGTCCAGGTTTTTCCTCAGCGATGATGACTAAAGATTTAAAACTTGCTAATCAAATTTCTAAATCTGTAAAAGCAAATACTCCACTTGGAGAAAAAGCATTAAAAATCTATACAGAGTTTTGTGAAAAAGGTTATTCAAAAACAGATTTTTCTGCAATCTCAAAAATAATTGGAGATGATGTTTGGGATTATTCCATTGATAAAATTGAAAAAAAAGAAAATTAAACTTGAAGTTGAATTAAGTTAAATATTTATTATCAAAGCATCAAATTTGTGGTTTATTCCTTTTTTTAATTAAACAACAAAGAGGGAAAATAATGAAAAAAATCATTTCAACGTTATTTGCGGTTACTCTAGTTTTTGGATTTATATCTAATGCTAATGCTGCGAAAACATTAAAATGCCAAACTGTTATCAGTGCTAAAGCTGATGAAGTTGTTATGTTAAAAGACTTCACAGATACAGTTACTGCTTTAACAGGTGGTTCACTTAAATTTGAAATTATGCCAAAAGGAACGGTTGTTGGTGGTAAAGAAACTCTAGATGCAGTTGACAAAGGTTTGATCGATTGTGGTTTTGCATGGACGCACTATTGGGGAGATCATCCAGCTTCTATGTTGTTCGGTTCTCCAGTTGCGGGTGCAGGTGTAGGAATGGATAACTTAGCTTTCTTATCATGGTTTCAATATGCTGGTGGTAAAGAACTTTATGATCAATTATGGAAAGAAATGGGAAGAGACATAAAAGGATTTATGCTTCAACCTGTTGGACCAGAAGCCTTAGGTTGGTTTCCAAAAAAAATAAAAGATATGAATGACTTTAGAACTTATAAGTTTAGAACTCCTCCAGGAATTCCAGGACAAACTTATAAAGACATTGGAATTGCATCTGTAGCTATGGGAGGTGGAGATATTCTTCCAGCTCTTCAAGCAGGAACAATTGATGCTGCAGAATGGTGTTGTCCAAAACCTGATTTGGTTTTTGGTTTTTACAAAGTTCTAAAACATTATTACTTACAAGGTTTGCACCAAGTAGTGGTTAATGCTGATTTTTACATGACAGGTAGCACATACAGATCTTTGACAGACCATGAGAAAAAATCTTTGGAAGTTGCAGCCAATGCATCTTTGGCAAAATCATTAAGTTACAGAATATATGAAAATGGAAAAGCTTTAAGAGAACTAACTACTAAGCACGGTGTTATTCTAGAAGATACTCCTTCTGATTATTTCACAGAATATATGGCGGCAGCTAAAGCAACTTTAGAGAAAAATTCTGCAGAAAATGCATTTTTCAAAAAAGTTTGGGACTCACAAAAAGCTTTTGCTGATATTGCTGTTCCATTTTGGAGCGGAGCTCAAATGTCAAATGCTAAGCTAGGAATGGCTCACGCAGCGACATTAAAGTAAAAATAGTTTATTTAAACTATATGTAATTATAATAAAGCGGACTAATTAAGTTTAGTCCGCTTTATTTTTTTAAGTATTTTTTATGGTAAAAAAGAAAGTGAAATTAGATATTTCCGATGAAATGATCGCTGAAAGAAGAGGCGGATCAGGTAAAATGCCAAAAGACATGTCTAAATGGATGGCATTGTTTATCACAAAAATTGATTTATTTAGTAAATGGGTAGGCAATATTGTTTGTTGGTTGTCGGTACCTCTTATACTTACAATGACTTATGAAGTTTTTGCTAGAAAATTATTTTTAGCACCAACTTATTGGGCTTATGATATGAGCCGATTTCTTTATGGTGCACTATTCATGTTGGGAGCAGGATACACTTTATCAAAAGGTGTTCATATAAGAGCAGATTTTTTATACAGAAATTTTAAAGTAAAAACCCAAGGTGCTATTGATTTTATACTTTATATATTATTTTATTTTCCAGGACTTTTTGTTTTTTTATATATGACGAATATATTTGTATACGAGTCATTCAAAAGAGGTGAAAAAGCAATGGACTCAGGTTGGATGCCATTTATGTGGCCTATAAAAGCATGTTTGTGGGTTGGAATTGTTTTATTATTAATTCAAGGTGTATCAGAATTATTGAAAAGTTATTACGCAGCTAGAAAAGGTCGTTGGCCTGGAGAAAATAAATGATAGCAGAAATAATAGATCCAGCAATACTTGGTTTTATTTTAATAGGTGTAATGTTATTTGCAATATTTATAGGTTTCCCAATTTCTTTTACACTTATATTTTTAGGATTTGTTTTTGGTTACTTAGGATTTGGAAAAATTGTATTTTATTTAATGACACTCCAATTTTCCATGGTTATGACCGAGCAAACTTTAGCTGCTGTTCCACTCTTTGTCTTTATGGGTATTATGATGGAGCAAGCAGGGTTAATGGAAAGATTATTTTCTGCTTTTCAGCTAATGTTAGCTAGAGTTAAAGGTTCACTTTATTATGCAGTTTTATTTGTTTCAGTAATTTTTGCTGCTGCCACAGGTATCGTTGGTGCTTCAGTTACTATCCTAGGAATTATGGCAGCTAAATCTATGAATAGATCCGGTTATGATGTTAAGTTAGCTGCTGGAACAATTACAGCTGGTGGAACTTTAGGAATACTAATTCCTCCAAGTATCATGCTTGTTGTAATGGGGCCCATAATGGAAATTCCAGTTATAGATTTATTTGCAGCAGCGATAATACCAGGAATTCTTCTTGCTAGTTTGTATGCTGCCTACACAACGATTAGATGTATGATGAATCCAAAATTAGGACCACCTTTGCCTAAAAATTTGAGAGCTAAAAGTATGTCAGTAGTTTGGAGGGAGTTTCTTTTAGGTTTGGTTCCACCAGCGGCGTTAGTTTTTGCAGCTTTAGGAAGTATTTTATTGGGATTTGCAACTCCAACAGAAGCAGCAGGATGTGGTGCTATGGGTGCTTTATTATTATCACTTGCATATAAAAAATTATCACTAAAAAAATTACAAGATGCACTTGTTAAAACTTTAGAAATTTCTGCGCTAATTATGGTTTTGGTTGCGGCATCTAATTTTTTCGGAGCAGTATTTGCAAGACTTGGTACCCCAATGCTTTTAACGGAGTTCTTACTATCTTTAGAAATGAATAAATACTTTATTTTAGCAATAGTTATGGCAGTTATTTTCTTATTAGGGTGGCCTTTAGAATGGGTTCCTATCGTTATGATTATAGTGCCTATAATTTTACCTTTAATTGAAGCTCTTGGTTTTAATTTAACTTGGTTTGCAATTCTAGTAGCTGTAAATCTTCAAACCGCTTGGCTTTCTCCGCCCGTGGCTCTTTCAGCCTATTTCTTAAAAGGCGTTGTTCCAGAATGGGATTTAAAAGATATTTATCTTGGCATGATGCAATTTATGGTTCTACAGGTTATTGGATTGATAATAATTATAATATTTCCTAAAATTGTACTTTGGTTACCAAACGTCTTATATGGACAGTAAAAAATATTTGTTTAATATAAGATTGTGAATAAAGATAAAGAAAAATTTCAAATTAGAAATTGGGAACTTGTATCAATTAATCCTAATAATAAAAATTGGGGATGGTTCGATTTTTTTAATTTTTGGGCTATAAGTTTTCAGAGTCTAATAAGCTTCTCACTTATAACATCGCTTTACTTTTTGTATGACTTAAATTCTATTATTGTATTTTCTGGATGTTTGTTTGCTGCAATTTTAGTTTATTTTTTTTCTAATCTTATTGGAAAAATATCTCAGACAAGTGGACTTTCATTTCCTGTTATCCTTAGATTATCTATGGGTTTTAATGGAGCTAGATATATAGGAATGACAAGAGGTTTAGTTGGTCTGTTTATGTTTGGAATTCAAACC
>CACANV010000029.1 GCA_902533955.1 uncultured Pelagibacteraceae bacterium | reverse complement strand
AATTAAATTTAAAAATAAAAATGTCTTTTTTAATTTTTTAAATGAATTATAACCAATTAAGAAATAGACTATAAGGGTATATATAACCAAGAAAAAAGCATTTAATATAAATGATAAAAAATTAGTTAGATTTGGAACTAGTATTATTGCTGTGAATATCACGCCAAAAACTGAACCAATAGTACTAACAAATAATACAAAACCTGACTTTGCGTCACTACTTTGATCATCGCTACTTTTTATAATTGATATTAAGATTGGATTTAAAGCAGATAATAATACCAAAGGTATTGAAAGAAGCACAAAACTGCCAATGAAACTTCCTAACAATAAATTTATCCCAATTAATTTTGGTAATAAATAAGGATATAACAGGACAGAAAGCAATATAAAAAAAGAACTTAAAAATGGAATAAAAATAAATAAATCTTCATAATATTCTTTATTTATCTTTGAAGTAATCCATCCACCTAATTGATAACCTATAGCAAGAAAAATCAAAGTTACTGCCAAAATAGAAGTCCAAATATAAAGACTGACTCCAAAAAAAGGAGTTAATATTCTTGATGCTAATAACTCAAGTGAAAGTACCACTGCTCCAGTAAAGAATATTAGAGAAAGAAGTTTGTTATAGTGATTATACATCTTAGTTTTTTGTAAGTTTTCATATTATTGATCAATTGTAAAAGAAAAATTTAGGAAATTTAAAAAGCAGAGTACATTGAACATACATTGTAAGGACATTATTAACAGCAGACAGATATAAAAAAACCCCCGAAACTTTCGTTCCGAGGGTTCTAATTTTGTTTAGTGTATGTTTTTAGAGTGTTCTCTCAATGGGAACGAATTACATGCCCATTTTCCCCATTATAAAGCAAAGAAAGTTGAGATAGAGTAAGTTTTTAATTTATAGTCTTATTTATTTAAAAAAAATTTTCTTAAAAGATAAACAAATATACCAATTGCAAATAGTCCAAGACATATATTGTGAAGATTTTCTACAGAGATTACTCTTAAAAAACCATTATGATTAGTAAAAGGAAAGAAAGGTGTCATATCTCTATGCATAATACTATCAAATATCAATTGCGAATAAGCACCAATTAAAGCACCAGACCATGATGAAATTTTGTTTATTTTTGTATCAGTTTTTAACCACTTAATATTTTCCATTTTAAAACTTTTATTCCAAATTCTTAAACCAAATTCACAAATAGGTTTTCCTAAAGTTGCACAGATAATAGCAACAATTGATACTCCAATAATTGTATGAAAAAATTTATGTGAAAGTACTCCAGTACTAAAATAATAATAGAGTGCCTCACAATCAATTAAAACATTAGTCAAAGCAAATGTAGACCAACTAAAATACTTTGGAAAAACTGATTTGACTGATGTTCCAGCAACTATATGAAATGGTGTAAAGGGCATATATTAATTTAACTTAGCAACTAATGATTAGTAATGGAATGGGAATTCACGGAAGCAAAGAACATTGTTTAGACATTGCAAAAACATTGCAAAATTTTTAAGACAGGCAAAAAAAAAGGGCAGTAAAAACTGCCCTTTTTGAATATTTAATTGGGTAGAAATTTTTACATTCACACACATACTACGCCAATACTCACTTATTTAAGAAGTTCATTGCAAAGTTCATTGCAAAGTTCATTGCAGAATTGCCCCAAATAGAAAGCAAACAGAAAGATGACTTCATTGAGGAGTGGGGTTAAAATGGGTTTGATGATAAAAAAAATTAAATACCTATTTTCATTTTCGGAAGATGCAGGCAGATTAGATTTTCTCTATGTGTGGTTAGGTTTATGGATATTTGGTGGAGGTTTTATGTTCTTAGGAGTTTATTATTTTGAAAATTTACTAGAACAGTTTATGGTTCCTTTTATAATTCTCCTTTTAATAATAACTTTAGCAAACTGGTCTAGAAGATTAAATGATCTTGATAAGCATCCAGGGTTTGTATTAATAATTTTTGTTCCAATTGTTCAGTTAATATTTTTAATTTATTTAATGTTAGCACCTGGAAAAAAATATAATAAGAGTTTAAATAAATAAAAAAAACCCCCGAAACTTTCGTTCCAGGGGTTCTAATTTTGTTTAGTGTATGTTTTTAGAGTGTTCTCTAAATGGAAACGTATTACATTCCCATTCCACCCATTCCACCCATTCCACCCATTCCACCAGGAGGCATTCCGCCAGGAGCTGAGTCTTTATCTTCAGGCTTATCAGCAACCATTGCTTCAGTTGTTACTAATAGTCCTGCTATTGAAGCCGCATCTTGCAATGCTGTTCTAACAACTTTAACAGGGTCTATAATTCCTTCTTCAAACATATCAACATATTCTTCAGCTTGAGCATCGTATCCACGTGATATTTTATTATTCTCTAATAATTTACCTACAACTACTGAACCATCTACTCCTGCATTTTTAGTTATTTGTCTTATTGGAGTTTGAAGAGCACTCTTAACAATTTCTACACCAGCTTTTTGATCATCACCTTTAACTCTTACTTTATCCAGTTCTTGTGAAGCATAAAGAAGCGCACAACCACCACCAACAACTATCCCTTCTTCAACAGCGGCTCTAGTAGCGTTTAAAGCATCTTCAACTCTATCTTTTTTTTCTTTTACTTCTACTTCGGTTGCTCCGCCAACTTTAATTACTGCTACACCTCCAGCTAATTTAGCTAATCTTTCTTGTAGTTTTTCTTTATCATAGTCTGAAGTTGTTTCCTCAGCTTGTTGTTTGATTTGAGCACATCTAGCCTCAATATCAGATTTCTTGCCTGAACCACTTACAATAGTGCTATTTTCTTTATCAACTTTAACTCTTTTAGCAGAACCAAGATCATTAATTTTTACATTTTCTAACTTTATGCCTAAATCTTCAGATATTACCTGTCCACCAGTTAAAATTGCTATATCTTCTAGCATTGCTTTTCTTCTATCTCCAAAACCAGGAGCTTTAACTGCAACAACTTTTAATCCACCTCTTAGTTTGTTCACTACTAAAGTTGCTAAAGCTTCTCCTTCTACATCTTCTGAAATTATCATTAATGGTCTTCCTGCCTGAACTACAGCTTCTAAAAGTGGAACCATTGGTTGTAAATTAGTTAATTTTTTTTCATGTAAAAGAATTAAAGGGTTTTCTAATTCAGTTGTCATCTTTTCTGCATTCGTAACAAAGTAAGGAGAAAGATAACCTCTATCAAACTGCATACCTTCCACAACATCAAGTTCAGTTTCAATACTTTTAGCTTCTTCTACAGTGATGACACCTTCATTGCCAACTTTTTGCATAGCTTTTGCAATCATACTTCCAATTTCTTTATCACCATTAGAAGAAATTGTTCCAACTTGTGCAATTTCATCACTATCTTTAACTTTTTTTGCAGATGAAATTAATTTTTCTTTTACATGATCTACTGCAGCATCAATGCCTCTTTTTACATCCATAGGGTTCATGCCAGCGGTCACATATTTACATCCTTCTTTGACAATTGCTTGAGCAAGAATTGTAGCTGTTGTTGTTCCATCTCCTGCTTCATCATTTGTTTTGCTAGCAACTTCTTTGACCATTTGAGCACCCATGTTCTCAAACTTATCATCTAAATCTATTTCTTTTGCGACTGAAACACCATCTTTAGTAGTTCTTGGCGCACCATATGATTTATCTATGACAACATTTCGTCCTTTAGGTCCAAGAGTAACTTTTACAGTATTTGCAAGTATATCAACTCCTTTTAACATCGCTGTTCTTGCATCAGAGTCGAATTTAACTATTTTAGCCATTATAAATTCTCCTTAATTTTAATTTTATTATTATTTTGAAGAAATACCCATAATGTCTGACTCTTTCATTATGCTGTACTCTTTTCCATCAATTTTGACTTCAGTTCCTGACCATTTTCCAAAAAGAACTTTGTCACCTACTTTAACATCCATAGGAATTATCTTACCATCTTCAGTTTTAGCTCCCCCACCAATGGCAACAACTTTGCCTTCTTGAGGTTTTTCTTGAGCTGTATCTGGGATAATAATACCACCTGCAGTTTTTTCGCTGCTATCTAATACTTCGATTAATACTCTATCGTGTAACGGTTTAAACTTCATATAAACTCCTTTAAATTAGCATTCATATAGAGACCTAGCCTAACTATTTCAAGATCTTTCAAAAAATTAAAAATCTTAAAAAACCAAAGAATTAATGAGATTTTTAAGCTATATCTCAAATATGACAAAAAACTTAGATCATTCAGGAATAAAATCTATATTTAATAGATACGATTTATTCTTCATAGACTTATGGGGAGTGGTTCATAATGGAATTGAACTGCATGATAATTCAATCGACGTTTTAGACAATTTATCAGCAGCAAAGAAAGACTTTGTTCTTTTGACAAACGCTCCAAGACCAAATGCAACTGTAATAAATTTTCTTAAGAAATTGGGTTTAAAAAAATATTTTGATAATGTTTTTACGTCAGGAGAGGCTGCTCACAAATATTTAATAAGCGAGCTTGGCAAAAAAAATTTTTTTCACATTGGCCCTCCTAGAGATTTTGATTTATTTAAAAATATCGAAAATAATAATGTTTCTAAAATAGAAGATGCTGATTATTTTTTATGTACAGGTTTATTCGAAGATCAAGAAAATGATTTAAATTATTATAAAGATTTACTTTCAAGCCATATTTCAAAAAAAATGATATGCACAAATCCTGACTTAATAGTTGATAGAGGAGAAAAAAGAGAATATTGCGCTGGTTCTGTTGCTAAATCATTTGAAGAGATAAAAGGTGAGGTAATTTATTTTGGAAAACCACATCCACCAGTTTATAATTTGTCAACAAACATTAAAAATAAAAATGTTTTATGTATAGGGGACAATTTAAATACCGATATAAAAGGAGCCAATGTCCAAAATTTTGATTCTTTACTAATTACAAATGGAATTCATAGAAAGGAAATTTTAGATATAGAATTAAAAGGAGTTTTAAAAAAATATGAAACCACAGTTAATTATATTCAAAAAAGTTTAAAATGGTAAAAAAAATTAAAATTTATAAAAATTTTAAGATAAAAAATAGTGATAAAAATTCAATTATATTAATTGGAAATTTTGATGGTCTACACGCTGGTCATCAAAAATTATTTAAGCAAGCACAAAAATTTAAAAAAAAATTAAATTTAAAATTAGGTGTGATAACTTTTGATCCCATACCAAAAATGTTTTTTGATAAAAAAATAAAAAATTATAGAATTTCTAATTTTGATCAAAAAGTTAGTTACTTTGAAAAAATTTAATGTAGATTTTTTAATTAATAAAAGTTTTAATAAAAAATTTTCAAAAATTACTTATTCAAAATTTATAGAAAATATTCTGTACAAAAATTTAAATGTCAAGTATATTTTTGTAAGCAATAATTTTAGATTTGGATATAAAAGAGAAGGAAATGTAAGTTTACTAAAAAGTTATCAAAGTAAATACAAATATAAATTAATAAATCCAAAACCCTTAATAACTAAAAATAAGATCATCTCATCTACCTTGATTAGAAAATTACTTCAAAATGGCAAATTGGATTCTGCGAATAAAATTTTAAAAAGAAATTGGTCTATTGAAGGTATTGTTGAAAAAGGAAGGATGATGGGAAAAAATATTGGATTCCCTACATGTAATATCGATATTAAAAATTATATATTAGCCAAAACCGGAGTGTACGCTGTTAGGGCAAATATTAAAAAAAATAGAAAAGTCTATAGGGGCATAGCAAATCTAGGCTACAGACCAACGTTTAATCAAAAAAAATTATTATTAGAGGTTAATTTATTTAATTTTTCTGGAAATCTTTATAATAAAAAACTATCAGTAGAATTTTTAAAATTTATTAGAGGAGAAAAAAAATTTAATGGAGTTGATGATCTTAGAAATCAGATAAAGAGAGATCTTTTAATCGCAAAAAAATTAAAATGAGCAAAGAACATATAAATCTTCCAAAAACTGCTTTTTCAATGAAAGCAAATTTACCAAATAAAGAGCCAGGAATTATCGAATACTGGCAACAAATAAAGCTGTATGAAAAGCTTAGAAACAAAAGCAAAGGAAAAGAGAAGTTTATTTTACATGATGGCCCTCCTTATGCGAATGGAAATATTCATATGGGCACTGCTTTAAATAAAATATTAAAAGATATAATTACTAAATTTCATCAAATGGATGGAAAGGACTCAGTATATGTACCAGGATGGGATTGTCATGGATTACCTATCGAGTGGAAAATTGAAGAACAATACAAAAAAAATAAAAAAAATAAAAACGATATTCCAATTATTGAATTTAGAAAAGAATGTAGAGATTTTGCTAACAAATGGATTAATGTTCATAAAGATCAATTTAAAAGACTTGGTGTAGTAGGAGACTGGGAAAATTACTATTCTACGATGAGTTTTGATGCTGAAGCTCAGATTGTAAGAGAGCTGGCAAAATTTCTTAAGGAAGGAAGTTTATATAGAGGATATAAGCCTGTACTGTGGTCTACAGTTGAAAATGTAAAAATTAATGATCTTGGTTCTGCTAAAAGAGTTAAAGTTGATAAAGAAAATAGCACTATTGTAAGTGGTTCAGGCAAGAAATCTGATATTGAGGCTAGATGTGCTCAAATCAAACAACAAGCTGAGGAAACAACTTCAGACTATGATAAAGAAAAACTACAAGAAAGATTAGCTAAATTAGCTGGAGGTGTAGCAGTAATTAAAGTTGGCGGAGCAACCGAAGTAGAAGTAAAAGAAAAAAAAGATAGAGTTGAAGATGCTTTAAACGCTACTAGAGCCGCTGTTGAAGAAGGGATAGTTGTTGGTGGTGGTTGTGCGCTTCTTTATGCTTCACAAGAACTGGATAAAGTAAGAGTTAAAGGTGATGATCAAAAAGCTGGTGTAGAAATTGTTAAGAGTGCTCTTCAAACTCCAATAAGACAAATAACTAAAAATGCAGGAGTAGATGGTTCAGTAGTTGTAGGTAAATTATTAGAGAATAATAAAATATCACGTGGATACGATGCTCAAGCTGAAGAATATGTTGATATGTTTGAAGAAGGAATTATAGACCCTGTTAAAGTTGTTAGAACAGCATTGCAAGATGCGGCTTCAATAGCAGGACTATTAGTAACAACTGAAGCAATGGTTGCTGATAAGCCTGAAGATAAAGACTCAGCTCCTGGCGGAATGCCTCCTGGTGGAATGGGTGGAATGGGTGGAATGGGTGGAATGGGAATGTAATACGTTTCCATTTAGAGAACACTCTAAAAACATACACTAAACAAAATTAGAACCCCTGGAACGAAAGTTTCGGGGGTTTTTTTTATTTATTTAAACTCTTATTATATTTTTTTCCAGGTGCTAACATTAAATAAATTAAAAATATTAACTGAACAATTGGAACAAAAATTATTAATACAAACCCTGGATGCTTATCAAGATCATTTAATCTTCTAGACCAGTTTGCTAAAGTTATTATTAAAAGGAGAATTATAAAAGGAACCATAAACTGTTCTAGTAAATTTTCAAAATAATAAACTCCTAAGAACATAAAACCTCCACCAAATATCCATAAACCTAACCACACATAGAGAAAATCTAATCTGCCTGCATCTTCCGAAAATGAAAATAGGTATTTAATTTTTTTTATCATCAAACCCATTTTAACCCCACTCCTCAATGAAGTCATCTTTCTGTTTGCTTTCTATTTGGGGCAATTCTGCAATGAACTTTGCAATGAACTTTGCAATGAACTTCTTAAATAAGTGAGTATTGGCGTAGTATGTGTGTGAATGTAAAAATTTCTACCCAATTAAATATTCAAAAAGGGCAGTTTTTACTGCCCTTTTTTTTTGCCTGTCTTAAAAATTTTGCAATGTTTTTGCAATGTCTAAACAATGTTCTTTGCTTCCGTGAATTCCCATTCCATTACTAATCATTAGTTGCTAAGTTAAATTAATATATGCCCTTTACACCATTTCATATAGTTGCTGGAACATCAGTCAAATCAGTTTTTCCAAAGTATTTTAGTTGGTCTACATTTGCTTTGACTAATGTTTTAATTGATTGTGAGGCACTCTATTATTATTTTAGTACTGGAGTACTTTCACATAAATTTTTTCATACAATTATTGGAGTATCAATTGTTGCTATTATCTGTGCAACTTTAGGAAAACCTATTTGTGAATTTGGTTTAAGAATTTGGAATAAAAGTTTTAAAATGGAAAATATTAAGTGGTTAAAAACTGATACAAAAATAAACAAAATTTCATCATGGTCTGGTGCTTTAATTGGTGCTTATTCGCAATTGATATTTGATAGTATTATGCATAGAGATATGACACCTTTCTTTCCTTTTACTAATCATAATGGTTTTTTAAGAGTAATCTCTGTAGAAAATCTTCACAATATATGTCTTGGACTATTTGCAATTGGTATATTTGTTTATCTTTTAAGAAAATTTTTTTTAAATAAATAAGACTATAAATTAAAAACTTACTCTATCTCAACTTTCTTTGCTTTATAATGGGGAAAATGGGCATGTAATTCGTTCCCATTGAGAGAACACTCTAAAAACATACACTAAACAAAATTAGAACCCTCGGAACGAAAGTTTCGGGGGTTTTTTTATATCTGTCTGCTGTTAATAATGTCCTTACAATGTATGTTCAATGTACTCTGCTTTTTAAATTTCCTAAATTTTTCTTTTACAATTGATCAATAATATGAAAACTTACAAAAAACTAAGATGTATAATCACTATAACAAACTTCTTTCTCTAATATTCTTTACTGGAGCAGTGGTACTTTCACTTGAGTTATTAGCATCAAGAATATTAACTCCTTTTTTTGGAGTCAGTCTTTATATTTGGACTTCTATTTTGGCAGTAACTTTGATTTTTCTTGCTATAGGTTATCAATTAGGTGGATGGATTACTTCAAAGATAAATAAAGAATATTATGAAGATTTATTTATTTTTATTCCATTTTTAAGTTCTTTTTTTATATTGCTTTCTGTCCTGTTATATCCTTATTTATTACCAAAATTAATTGGGATAAATTTATTGTTAGGAAGTTTCATTGGCAGTTTTGTGCTTCTTTCAATACCTTTGGTATTATTATCTGCTTTAAATCCAATCTTAATATCAATTATAAAAAGTAGCGATGATCAAAGTAGTGACGCAAAGTCAGGTTTTGTATTATTTGTTAGTACTATTGGTTCAGTTTTTGGCGTGATATTCACAGCAATAATACTAGTTCCAAATCTAACTAATTTTTTATCATTTATATTAAATGCTTTTTTCTTGGTTATATATACCCTTATAGTCTATTTCTTAATTGGTTATAATTCATTTAAAAAATTAAAAAAGACATTTTTATTTTTAAATTTAATT
>CACANV010000028.1 GCA_902533955.1 uncultured Pelagibacteraceae bacterium | reverse complement strand
ATAGACAAGCTCTTTTAATAATTCACTTGCTTTAGGTCCAGAGTTAACTACCCCGCCTCCAGTATAAAAAATTGGTTTTGAAGCCTTGATCATAAGTTTTATCAATTGATCTATGCTGTTTTGAGAAAAAAGATTATGTGATTTACCATTTAATTTATTATTTTTTTTAAATTTTTTGTATGGAGTTTTTTGAAACTGGATATCTTTAGGTATATCAACTAAAACTGGTCCAGGTCTTCCAGTGGTTGCGACTTCAAATGCCTTATGAATAATATTAGCTAAATCCTTTATATCTTTTACTAACCAGTTATGTTTAGTACAAGGTCTTGTAATACCTGTAGTATCACATTCTTGAAAAGCATCTGTTCCAATTAAATGTGTAGGTACTTGTCCAGCAATGCAAACTAATGGAACTGAATCCATGTAAGCATCTGTTAATGCAGTTACTACATTTGTTGCTCCAGGTCCTGAGGTGACTAGCACTACACCTGGTTTTCCAGATGATCTAGCATAACCTTCTGCAGCATGTCCTGCGCCTTGTTCATGTCTTACTAAAATATGCTTGATTGATTTGTGATTTTTTAATTCATCATATATAGGAAGAACTGCTCCACCTGGGTAACCAAAAATATTACTTACTCCCTGGTCCTCAAGACACTTAAATACAATTTTAGCTCCAGAATATAATTTTGACATTTTGTCAATCTAGCTGAAGTTGTACTCATTGGTCAAGTTTTTGAGAAAATAATTTATATTTTTTTCAAAAATTTATTGAGGTCTTTTGGGCCTAGTTTTTGCCAGTTAACCATATTTCCTCTAGCCCATGTACTTTGTCTTTTCGCATATTGTCTTGTTTTTATTGAAATTTTTTCTTTTGTTTCTTTCAAATTAGTTTTTTTATCAAGAAAGTCTCTAATTTCATTAATCCCAATCACTTTGTTTGCAGTATTGTCCCTATTGATCTTTAATTTCAAAAATTTTTTTACTTCTATAATGACACCCTCTTTTAACATTTTTTCTGTTCTCTTATAGATTCTATCAAGCAAATCTGTTCTTGGAAAATCAATATAAATTTTAAAAAAATCACCATCTCTAAAATTTGATTTAGTATTTTTAAACCAGTCTATTAATGATTTCTTTGAATAAAATTTAACTTCATATGCCCGAATAGATCTATGAACATCAGTTGGATTAATTTTGCCTTTTATAGAAGGGTCTAATGTAATTAGTTTATTAAAAAATTTTTTTTGTCCAAGTCTTTTTTGTAAAGATCTTACTTCATTTCTAAATTTAATTGGAATATTTGGAATTTTAACTAAACCTTCAGTTAAAGCTCTAAAATACAAACCTGTACCACCAACTAATATTGGTATTTTTTTTCTTTTTTTTATTTGATTAATCTTTGGATAAACCAGTTCAAGCCATTGACCCGTTGAAAAATTCTTTTTTACACTTTGAAATCCAAACAAGTGATGATTGATATTTTTATATTCTTTTACTTTTGGTCTAGCAGTTAAAATTTTTAATTGCTTGTAAACCTGCATACTATCTGCATTAATAATTTCTCCATTAATTTTTTTTGCAAGATTAATTGAAAAATTAGATTTACCAGATGCAGTTGGTCCGTAGATTAAAAAAATTTTGGACTTTATGTCCATTTAATCTAGCTTAACTCCAATATATGTTCTTTGATTTTGATTATTATATATAGCAATTAACAAGGTTTTTTCTTTGCCTTTTAAAGTCATATTAACAATATTATTTAAATCTCCAATAGTGTTAATTTTTCTTTTTTGAGCTTCAACAATAACATCATTGATCTCTAAATAGTTTATGGGGCTATCTTTATCAATCTTAGTAATTACAACTCCAGATGTATTTTTTGGTAGTTTTCTTTCTGTGATATCTGTTTTATTAAGCAATCTTACATTAATTTTTAAACCTTCTATTCTATTTTCTTTAGGTTTTTCAGTAGCTTTGCTTTGTGATTTAAAGTCCTCTGAAGTTTCAAGCCTTCCAAGAACTATATCTTTAACTAATTCTCTTTTATTTCTCCAAATCTTTAATTTAACTTTTTTCCCAACCTCTGTTTCTGCAACAATTTTTGGTAGCTCAACCATTTCATTAATTATTTTTCCATCAAATTCTAAAATAATATCTCCTGACTTTATTCCAGCTTTATCTGATGGACTATTATCAGCAACACTTGCTACCAATGCTCCTCTTGGTCTATCTAGTTTTTCTACTTCTGCAATTTCTTTACTTACTCTTTGAATTCTAACTCCGAGCCAACCTCTTTTTGTTTCACCAAATTCAATTAATTGATTAATAACTTTTTGTGCACTGTTTGATGGAATGGCAAAACCAATTCCACTACTAGCCCCTGATGGGCTAAGTATAGCTGTATTAATTCCTACTACATCTCCATCCATGTTAAATAAAGGTCCTCCAGAATTTCCTTGATTAATAGAAGCGTCTGTTTGAATAAAATCCTCATATCTAGATAATCCAATACTTCTATTTCTAGCTGATATAATTCCGGCTGTAACAGTGCCTCCTAATCCAAATGGATTGCCTATTGCTATAACCCAGTCACCTATTCTAGCATTATCTGAATTTGCAAATTTAACAGGTTTAAAATTTTCTTTAGACTCTATTTGTAAGACAGCCAAATCCATGCCTGGGTCTGCACCCAAAACTTTTGCTTTAAAATCCTGATCTCCATTAACTTTAACAACTATATCTTCGGCGCCTTGTATAACGTGGTTATTTGTTATAACTATACCTTTTTCATCTATAATAAATCCTGATCCAAGAGCACTCGTTTTTCTTTGCTCTGGTGTTCCATAATCCCGAAACATGTCTTCAAAAGGTGATCCTGGAGGAAATTGAAAAGGAAAAGGATTTGATTTGGTAGTAATCATAGCAGTTGTTGAAATATTTACAACTGATGGCATTAGTTTTTCCGCTAGATCTGCAAATGATGACGGAATATCTTTTGTATTTGCTGGAAATGAAAAATTCAGCAAAACAATAAATACTAGAAAAAATTTTAAATACTTTCTCATGTTTTAAAATACCAAATAATAATAAATCCTATTATAGCAAATGCCAACCCGCCAGTTCTTAATTGGCTATTGTTTACCTCATTTAATTTTTGAAGCATATTTTTCATTTTTGATGGAAATATGGCATACAATATTCCTTCTATAAATAAGAAAAGACCAAAAGCTATGATCAGTTCTTTCATATTAAAAACTATTGTTTAGGTTTTATATTTCCGAAAAATTTAAAAAATTCACTATCAGGAGATAGAATAAGGGATGTTTCTCCTCCTATCAGAGATTTTTCATACGCTTGCATTGATCTATAAAAAGCAAAGAATTCAGCATCTTTGCCAAAAGCATCAGCAAAAATTTTATTTCTTTGTCCATCTCCTTCACCTTTCATAATTTCAGACTTTTTTTGAGCATCCGCTAAAATTACAGTTACTTCTTTATCGGCAGTTGAAGTAATTGTTACAGCCATTTCTGCACCTTTTGCTCTAAATTCTTTTGCTTCTCTTTCTCTTTCAGTCTGCATTCTTCTAAAAATCGCATCACTATTAGCTTGTGGAAGATCAGCTCTTTTAATTCTTACATCTACAATTTTTATTCCAAAGTTCTTTGCTTCGTTATTTACACCTTCTTGAATTAAAGACATTTGTTTTGATCTATCTTCTGACAATAAAGTTTGTAATTCCTGCTGACCTAAAACGTTTCTTATTCTTGAATTTATAATCGTAGCCAATCTAGATCTTGCAACTCTTTCATTGCCAACTGAAATATAGAATTTTAGAGGATCTACAATTTGGAATCTTGCAAAAGCATCAACTATCAATCTTTTTTGATCTGAGGCTATTACTTCCTCAGGAGGTGTATCTAGATTTAAAATTCTTTTATCTAAAAATACCACGTTTTGTATAAATGGAATTTTAAAATTTAAACCTGGTTTTAAAATAATTTTTTTAGGATCACCAAATTGTAAAACAATTGCTTGATTAACTTCCTTAACAATAAATATTGAAAAGAAAATTGTTGCAGCAATTACAATTATTATTGGTAATAAAAATTTTCCAGCTTTCATTAATTTGTACCTGTTTTTAGTTCTTGTAATGGTAAATACGGAACAACTCCCGATCCTGAATTTTTATCAATTATAATTTTGTTAATATCAGCCAAAACTTTTTCCATTGTTTCCAAAAACATTCTTTCTTGTGTAACTTGTTTTGCTTTAGCATACTCATTATATATTGATACGAATCTGCTTGCTTCACCTTCTGCTTTTGCAACTACTTCTTTTTTATATGCCTCGGCAGCTTGTAAAATTTTTGCAGCCTCTCCTCTTGCTCTTGGTATCACATCATTTGCATATGCTTCGGCTTCGTTTTTAGACCTTTCCATATCAGCTCTTGCTGCTTGAACATCTCTAAATGCATCAATTACTTGATCGGGTGGGTCAGCCTTTTGTGTTTGAACTTGAGTAATTTGTATACCACTATTGTATTCATCTAATATTTCTTGAATTATTGATTGTGTATCTGTTTCAATTAGCGATCTTCCTTCGGTAAGTATTGGTTGAATATTTGATCGAGCAATAACCTCTCTCATTGCAGTTTCTGCTGCTGCTTTTACAGTTCCTTGTGGATCTTGAATTTTAAATAAAAACTTTCCTGCATCTTTTATTACCCAGAAAACAGAAAAGTCGATATTTACAATATTTTCATCTCCAGTTAACATTAAGCTTTCTTCAGGAACATCAGCAACTCCTCCAGAAGTAAAACCGCTATCTCTTTCTGATCTAAATCCAATATCTATTCTATTAACTTTTGTAACTTTTGGCGTTAACACGCTCTCTATCGGAAAAGGGAAATGATAATTAAGTCCAGGTTGAGTAGTATTTACAAATTTACCAAACCTTAAGACTACACCTTGTTCATCAGGTAATACTCGGTATAAACCACTTAGAGCCCATAATACAACTAATATAATTAAACCAAATAAAATTGGTTTTGTTCCACCTTTGCCACCACCTATAATTTTATTTATTGTGTTTTGAATTTTTTTTATGACTTCATCGATATCTGGTGGTGTTGGTCCTCTTCTAAATCCACCATTACCTCCTCCTCCGGGAGGACTGCCCCATGGGCTTTGATTTTTGAAATCACTCATACGACACTGTATATAGTGTCTTTATGCTTAAAAACAAGGTAATGATAATTATATGAATGATAAAAAAGTAGGCATAAGTGACGCTATGAAGGCAAAAACACAACCAAAAAGCTTTCAAAAAAACCCAATTCTAGGAACTAAGTTTACAATAGCAATATCAAGTGCAAAAGGTGGAGTCGGTAAATCTACTTTTGCTACAAATCTTGCTTTAGCATTAAAAAAAAGTGGATGTAAAGTTGGTTTACTGGATGCTGATATTTATGGTCCTTCTTTACCAAAATTATTCTCAATTAACGAAAAGCCAGAAAGTGATGGAAAAACCTTAAAACCAATTACTAAATATGATGTTCAATGTATGTCTATTGGTTTTTTAACAGAAGAACAAACTCCAATGATTTGGCGTGGACCGATGGTAACTAGTGCTATTAAAACTTTTACACAAAAAGTTGCATGGAAAGATCTAGATTTTATTATAGTAGATATGCCTCCAGGCACTGGTGATACTCAACTTACGTTTGCACAAGAAATAAAAATGGATGGAGTAATTATCGTTTCTACTCCTCAAGAAATTGCTCTCCAAGATGTTAAAAGAGGAATTAAAATGTTTGATAAATTAAAAGTTAAAATAATTGGGTTAATAGATAACATGAGTCATTTTATTGGCGATGATGGAAAAAAGTATGCAATATTTGGTGAAGGTGGAGTTGAAAAAACAGCAAATGAATTTCAAAAAGAATTTTTAGGTGAAATTCCTATTAATCCTGAAGTTGGCAAGCAAGGTGATCTTGGAACTCCTATAGTTGAAAGTATGCCTGATCATGCAATTTCAAAAAAATACATAAAATTCGCAGAAAAAATTAAAAATACCTATATTGAGAACAAATAATGTTAACTTAATTTAAAGTTATTTTTTTTTTAAAAAAAAACATAGGTAATGTATCTTCAAAATATATAAGATTTCTATGTTTATAATGAGGCGGATGATCTGCAAAAAAAACTAAAATATCATTTACACTCATTTTAGAAATTAATTTAGATAAACTTTTATTAAAATGAATTTGATTATTATATAAAATACAATTTTGATCATTTTGATTTAATGGATAATGTTTTTCACAATCTATATATTTAATATCTGTAACATTTTTGGTTGGAGCATGATTGTTTAAAGTTAAAAAAATTAAAAAATTATTATTTTTAGTTTTAATTATATTTTCTAAATTATCTAATATTTCTGTATCACAAATTCCAGAAAATCGCTGGTAACATTCTTTTAAATTTTTTTTTTTTAAATCCTCTTTAAAAAAACTTTCATTAAAAAAACTTCTATATTTATTTCTGCCAAAGAAAGAACTCTCGTAAGAATGAATGTAAATCATATTTTTATGACGGAATTTATTAATCCAACAATTATTTTCTTCAACAAAATCTTTTAAATCTAGCTTCGTAAATTGATGAAAATCTGCCTCATTGTTACAAAAAAAATTCATTTCTACTCCAAGAGTAGAATAATCTTTATTCCATTTTTTTTTATGAACTTTAATAAAAAAATCTTCATTCCCCTTAACAATCGCATCAAATAATTTTTTTTGTAATTCTATATTTCTAAAATTTGGATAAGATTCGTTTATAATTATATAAATATTATTATAATCTTTTTCTATTATTTCATTTTTTATAACTTTAGAAAATTCATTATATATATTTTGACTTTGAGGTAATTTTGCCGAAACTAATTTTAAGTTTAAGAACGAAATTTTAGCTACATGGAACCAATTATCATTTCTAAAAAAATTATTTTTATAAAATGTTTTATATAATAAATTTTGATGTATGCTGTTTTTATTAAGCCTATCCTCTTCTGCCCCTATATTAAAAATATGCTTGAATCTTTGCAAAATTTCTAGATGTGTCAGTGCGGGGTTTATATTTGTAACAATAAAAACAAACAATAAAATTGGGAAAATATTCCTTTTTTTATTAAAAAATTTAAGTTTTAATTTAAATGAATAATTACTCTTTTCTAAAAAAAACAATGTAAAAAAAGTTAAAGAAAAAAAATAAATTAAATTTAAATTCTGATAAAATATAAAACCAACATATCCAAAATTTAAATTTTTTAAATTAACTAAAATTAAATAAAAAAAATTAAAGTTTAATCCATAGTTTGAAAAAAAAGAGCTAAATGCCTCAAAAAAAATAAACAAATATACTAAATAAATATTAAGAGAATAAAAAATTGACTGAACGGAAAAAAAACCATTATAAAATGAAATCGTATCTATTAAATAAAAAAAACCAAAAAAATTAATAATAAATAATCTAAGAAAATAGTATTTTAAATTTATATTGAACAATTGAATAGTTGTTTAAATTAACTTTGTTTTTAATTCAAAAGCCTCCATTAGTTCGTTCCACTCTCTTTTAGATAAGCCTGAATTTTCAATATTTACTTCTTCACCTTTAATTAGCTTTTGAATAATAATTTTTCCTTTAGCGGAAACCTCTGTTCCTCCAACTCTGTAATCCATAAATGCATCATATGTTATTGGAACCCATTTTTTAACTGTATCCAACATTATATCTGCGTATACCCTTATTTCGTATTGTGCATGGCTATCTGCTCTTAATCTTAAAAAGTTCATTAAATTAAGTAAATCAGTTTTCCAATACCATTGCGTATAGGTATTTAAAGTTAAATTCATTCTTGCAAGTTCTCTTGCTAACCCCTTTTTATTATCATCAATAGTAGAACCATCAAATTTTTGATTAAGCATCATCTCGTAATTATTGTATGTTCTTTCAGCATCATTTTTTAGAATTTCTAAAACTTCTTTAGCTTGTTCACCCTCAATCACATCTCCTCTGCCTTGTCTGTTGCTCACAGATTGTGCAGCTAAGTTTTCATTTGATGGTAAATAAAACTCTTTATCTAATATGGAATAACGTGCAGAATATTCATTTACATTTGCCGTTCTATGTCTAATCCATTGACGTGCTATAAATATTGGTAGTTTGACATGGTATTTTATTTCGCACATCTCAAAAGGCGTACTATGCCAATGACGCATTAAATACTTAATTAAACCACTGTCTGTCGAAATTTTTTTTGTTCCTTTTCCGTATGAAACTCTTGCAGACTGAACTATAGAAGTATCGTCTCCCATATAATCAATAACTCTAACAAAACCATGATCTAAAGCAGGTATAGCTTCATACAGGATTTTTTCTAGCTCAGGTGCAGTGACTCTTTTTGTTCGATTCTCTTGAGATTGTTGATCTTTTATCTCATTTAATTGTTCTGTTGTTAACTTCATGAATAATTTATTGAATCTTTAATATTTGGTTTTATATTAATAATGTTGGTTTTCCAACTATGACGATAAACGAATTTCGTAATAACCATTACGGACGTGGGGGCAGTACCCACCACCTCCACCATTTTCAACTTATGGGGGTGAATTAGGATCGACGGGTGTCTAAAAGTTATTCTTTCGTTCGGTATTGTTCCGCCGTAATGGGCTAATTTATAAATGCTAACGAAAGTTACGCACTTGCAGCTTAATTAATTTATTAATTAAGTTACGGGGTTCGGGGCACCTGGCAACAGAACGCCCCTAAAAATTATGAAAAAAGATAAAAATAAATTATTAATTCCAATTGCAATAGTTTAAGGAATGCTACAAGTTGTTTCTATTTCTTCATCTGCAAAAAATACTACACAATACATAATCCAATTGTTTTTGTTTAATACATAGATTTCTTTATCATTAGTTTTTCTTACTGATTTAATTTTCCATCCATAATTAATAATATTGTCATTTAAACCAAAAGAGTAATCTTTTAATGGTTTTAACTTTTTTTTATCTTCAGCAAACCCAACATTGCACCACATCAAAACCAGAAAGATGTATAGAGATAACTTTTTCATAAAGTAAGTTTAATCAAATTTGCAATGAAGTGCTATATCGAAAAAGCAAGTAGAAAGAAAATAAGCAATTCTAACAATGAAGTTTGCAATGAAGTGTTTTGATAAAGTGAGTTTTGGCGCATTAGTGTCACATTTTTCGTTATATTTTGGAATTTTCAATACTAAATATTTATATTATTTAAATTTAAGTCTATCTGGTTTATAAACCATTATGGATTTAGGAACATCTATAAAAACCTGTTTTTCAAAATATGCTGTTTTTTCTGGAAGAGCATCTAGATCTGAATTTTGGTGGTTTGCTCTTTTTGGTTTTATAGGTGGAATAGTTACAATGGTAGTAGATGTCATGATTTTAGGATATTCTTCTGATAGTAGCGGACCTACAAATATAATATTTAGTATAGTAACTTTTCTACCTTATCTCTCTGTTGGAGCACGAAGACTTCATGATATAAATAAATCAGGTTGGTGGCAGTTAATTATACTAACTATAATTGGTATAATTCTATTAATAATTTGGTGGGCAACTATTGGTGAAAATAAGAAGAATGTCCATGGCTCACCTCTAAAAATAAACAAATAATATTTTTGAATAACTGGCAAATAAAAAATAAGTCATTC
>CACANV010000027.1 GCA_902533955.1 uncultured Pelagibacteraceae bacterium | reverse complement strand
ATAAAAAAAAATTAAGTAACATTGAAAATATAAAATGTGATTGTATTTGTGTCTCAGGATTTTGGACACCAACAATTCATTTAGCTTCACAATCGGGTAATAAAACTAAATTTAATGATGAAATAGACGCATTTATTCCAAGCCAATCAAAACAAAAAGAAACAACTCTTGGATCAGCCAATGGAATTTTTACACTAGAAGAAACATTAAAAACATCTTTTGAAAAAGGAAGTGAATTATCGAAGCAAATAACAAATAAAGAAAATAATGTTCTAGTTCCTACTGTTGTAGAAAAAAAATCTTCTAATCATGATAAATTTTGGTGTGTGCCATTACCAGAAGGAAAAAATTATAAAAGATTTTTGGATTTTCAAAATGATGTTGCTGTGTCCGATATACAGCTTGCTTTAAGAGAAGGTTATAGATCAATCGAACATGTTAAAAGATACACAACATTAGGAATGGCTACAGACCAAGGTAGGACAAGTAATCTTAATGGGTTGCAATTAGTCTCAAATATAGAAAATAAAATTGTACCTCAAGTTGGTCATACTACTTTTAGACCACCTTATTCACCTGTTTCAATAGGAGCGATTGTTGGAAGAGAAATTGGAAAACATTCAAAACCAACTAGAAAATCTCCAATGCATTATTGGCATGAAAAAAATAATGCAGTGTTTGTGGATGCGGGTGTTTGGTTGCGTCCAAGATATTATAAACAAGGAAATGAAAATTTATTTGAAGCATCAAAGAGAGAAGCAAAAAATGTAAGACAAAATGTTGGAGTATGTGATGTAACTACTCTAGGCAAAATTGATATCAAAGGACCTGACTCAGCAGAATTTCTAAATAGAGTTTATATAAATGCTTGGCTCAAGTTACCGATTGGTAAAGCAAGATATGGTGTAATGTTAAGAGAAGATGGAATTGTAATGGATGACGGAACAACAACTAGAATTTCGGAAAACCATTATCATATGACAACTACCACCGCCCAAGCTGCAAACGTATTATCTCATTTAGAATATTATTTACAATTAGTTTGGCCTGAATTGAATGTAAATGTAGTTTCGTCTACAGAACAGTGGGCAGGTGCTGCAATTGCTGGACCAAAATCTAGAGATGTATTACAAAAATTATTTCCAGACTCAGATGTTTCAAACGAAAGTTTACCATTTATGGGATATATGGAAGGCAATTTATTTGGTGTTAATGCAAAAATTTATAGAATTTCATTTTCTGGTGAACTTGCTTACGAGGTAAACGTAGAGTCTGATAATGGTAATTACATGTGGGAAAAAATAATGGAGATAGGAAAAGAATTTAATATTCAACCATATGGAACAGAGGCATTATCAACATTAAGAATTGAAATGGGTCATGTTGCAGGATCAGAATTAGATGGACGTACAATTCCATATGATAATTCACTAGACGGATTAGTTAGCAAAAAGAAAGATTTTATTGGAAAAAGATCTTTAAACAAAATAGCTTACGTTCAGCTAGATAGACAAAAAGTTGTTGGCGTTGTTCCACTAGATAAAAAAACAAGTATCCCAGAAGGCTCATATATAGTTAAAGATGCAAAAGCGAAACTTCCAAATCCTAAATTAGGTCATGTATCTGCATCTTGTTGGAGTGTTGAGTATGATAATCCATTTTCTCTTGCAATAATTAAGGATGGAAAAAATATGATAGGACAAAAACTATTTGCAATGTCTCCTTTAAAAAACAAAACAATACCTGTAGAAATAGTATCATCACATTATGTTGATCCTAAAGGAGAAAGAGTGAGATCATGACATCAGTATCAGCATTAAATCATATTCACAAAACAGGTCTTTTTGGAAATTATGAAAATAAAAATGAAGAAAGTTTACTAAAAGTTTCCGAAATTAAAAATTTACTTATTATTCAAATAGTTCAGTATAAAAATTCAACAGTTTCATTTGAAAGTATTGATATTGATAGTTTAAAATTAAAAAATGAGCCTTTAAGCGTAGTTAGTAATAACGATACAAGAATTTTATGGAACGGCCCAAAAAATTGGCTTCTAGTATCAAAAAAAAAAGATTTAATTAAAAACATTAAAGAAGTTCTTAAAGAAACAGATTTTGCTGTAACAGATTTATCTCACTCTAGAGCTATTATTGAAATAGAAGGACAAGATGTAAAAGAGGTTTTGAAAAAAGGATGTCCTTTTAATTTTGATATTTTGGATAAAAATAAATGTGTAAATTCTATTTTTAATGGAATAGTTTTTACTATTGATATGATTAGCAATAATCCAAATAAAATAAGATTATTTTGCCTTAGAAGCTTTGGAGAATCCTTATATCATTCAATAACCGATGCTTCTTTAGAATTTGGATATAAAGTGAAGTAATTAATTTTTTTTAGATCCTTCGGTTCTAATAAACAATATTCCAAAAATAATTATTCCAATTACACCCAAGATCTTGTTCATGTCGAATGGTACACCGAAGATTAAAAAATTTATTACAGTTGACCATAATAATTGTGAATATTGAAAATTAGTAACAAATGATAAATTAGATAGTTGTATTGCATATATTATTAAAAAGTGGCTTAGAAAGCCAAATATGCCCATTAAAACTAAACCAACCCAATATATTTTATTTTCAATTGGAACCCAATTAAAGGATATATAAATTGTAAAAATTAATGCACCTAGAACTGCAGTATAAAATACCGCTGTAAAAGGTTCGTTATTTCCTGAAATAAGTTTTGTAAAAAATTGGTAAAGCGCCCAACAAAGAGGGGGGATAATAGGAAATATTAATTCTAAAGATAGTATTTTCATACTTGGTCCAAGCGAGTAGATTATTGCACCAAAGCTTAACAGCATTAAAATTACTCCTTTCAAAGAAAGGATATCTTTAAGAAAGTAAGCAGATAATAACGAAACTATTAATGGTGCAGTAAAAAAAACTACATATATATCCACTAAGTCAAAACGTTGAAGAGAATTAAACATAAAAAATGTTGCTGTAACCATTAAAATGGATCTAATTGACTGAATTTTGAAATTTCTTTTTAAGTTTAATTTGGGTCTGAACGCTAAAAAATATAGGCATAATGCAATAAAGTGAAAAAAAAACCTTCCCCATACAGCTTGAGTTACTGGCATTACACTACCTAAATATTTTGCTGTTGAGTCCATACAGACAAATAAAAAAAAGCCACTAGCAGCTAAAAATACTACTTTTAACAATGAAACTTTTTTATTTTGGGACATTAATTTGGATTAAGTATTTAATTAAAAATACATTACATTACCACACCAACTTGCCAGGGATTAAATTCCTCATCACCATAACCATTGATCTCACTTTTTGATTTATTACCTGATGCAGTATTTACAATAAGATCAAATATTTTATTTCCAACTTTTTCAATATCTTCTTTTCCTTCAGCGATAGTTCCGCAATTTATATCCATATCTTCTTCCATCTTTTCATACATCGCAGTGTTTGTTGATAGTTTTAAACTAGGTACTGGTTTACAACCAAAGCAAGATCCTCTTCCAGTTGTAAAACATATCACATTTGCTCCAGAAGCAACTTGACCTGTAACAGAAACCGGATCGTATCCTGGAGAGTCCATAAAATTGAAACCTTTATTTTTTAGTGGTTCCGCATATTGAAGCACATCTTGTAATATTGATTTTCCTCCTTTTGCAACTGCACCAAGTGATTTTTCCAAAATTGTAGTTAAACCACCTCTTTTATTGCCTGGAGCAGGATTATTATCCATAGTACTATTATTTATTGATGTGTAATGTTTCCACCATTTAATTCTATCTAATAATTTATCAGCAGTTTCTTGATTGCTTGCCCTATTAATTAAAAGATGTTCTGCACCATAAATTTCAGGAGTTTCAGATAAAATAGAACTTCCACCTTTGTTAACTAGTAAATCAGCCGCAACACCTAAAGCAGGATTAGCTGTAATTCCAGAATAACCATCAGATCCTCCACACTGTAACGCCAATGTTAAATGACTTACTGATTCAGCTGTTCTTCTTATATTGTTAGCCTCTGGTAATAAATTTTTTATTTGTGATAATACCTTATCCACTATTTTTTTGGTTCCACCTTCGTCTTGAATTGTAAGAAAATGAATTCTGTTATGTTTTTTTAATGACTCGTCGAATAAACTTACTTGTGCACACTCGCACCCCAAACCAATAACAAAAACATGAGAAAAATTTGGATGATTTTTAAAGCCATCGATTGTTCTTTGAAAAATTTGCATTCCTTCGCTGACAGTATTCATTCCACATCCAGTCGAGTGTGTTATAGGAACTATTCCATCAATATTTGGATAATCATTTAAAATATTTGAATATTTAATCTTCTCAACAATCATTTTAGTTACTGTTGCAGAACAATTTACCGTACTAACAATTCCAATATAATTTCTTGTAGCGACTTGGTTATTATCTCTTAAAATACCATTAAAAAAAGTATCTGATTTTTCATCTACAATAAATTTTTTATCTTTCACACAGAAGGATCTTTCAAATTCTTTGAATTCTAAATTGTGTGAATGAACATGTTCTCCAACAGATATATTTTTAGAGGCAAAACCAATTATTTGATCATATTTTATAATTGGATCTCCTTTATTAATAGGTTTTAAACAAACTTTGTGACCAAATGGTATTGGATCAATGGTGCTTATATCTTGACCTTTAATTTTAGTTTTTTCAGGTATAATAAATTGGCTTACACCAACGTTATCATTCTTATTTAGAACAATTAGACTATTCATTTTTCATTATTAGTTTTATAAAACTATTATAAATTAAATTAATTTAAATAAAATATTTATAATTTAATGAAAAAAAAGAATTTAAGAAGCAAACAATGGTTTAATAATCCAAAAGATCCAGGGATGACTGCCATGTATTTAGAGAGATATCTAAATTATGGTTTAACTAGAAAAGAACTTCAATCAGGAAACCCAATTATTGGTATTGCACAATCAGGTAGTGATTTATCTCCTTGCAATAGACATTTTTTATCATTGAGCAAAAGAATTAAAGATGGAATTAGAAGAGCAGGAGGAATAGCAATGGAATTTCCTACTCACCCGATTCAAGAAACTGGCAAAAGACCAACCGCAATGTTGGATAGAAATCTATCATATTTATCTTTAGTTGAAGTTCTTTATGGTTATCCACTTGATGGAGTTATACTTACAACTGGTTGTGATAAAACTACTCCAGCTGCATTAATGGCTGCAGCAACAGTTAACATTCCAGCAATAGTTCTTTCTGGTGGTCCAATGCTTGATGGAAACTATAAAGGTAAAAAAGCTGGTTCCGGAACTATAATTTGGGAAGCCAGAAGGTTGCTTGCTAAAGGGGAAATTAATTACGAGGAATTTATGGATATGGCTGCAGCATCTGCTCCAAGTCCTGGACATTGTAATACTATGGGCACAGCATCCTCAATGAATTCTGTTGCAGAAGCTCTAGGCATGTCCTTGCCAGGTTGTGCTGTAATACCAGCGCCTTATCGTGAAAGAGAACAGATTTCTTTTGAGACAGGATCAAGAATTGTAAAAATGGTCAACGAGGATCTTACACCATCTAAAATAATGACCAAGAAAGCTTTTGAAAATGCAGTTGTAGTAGCAAGTGCAATTGGAGCTTCTAGTAATTGCACCACACATTTAATTGCTATTGCTAAACACATGGGAATAAAATTTGATTTATCAAATTGGCAAAAATTAGGTCATAAGATACCTTTGCTTGCAAATTGCCAACCTGCTGGAGAATATTTAATGGAAGGTTTTTATAGAGCAGGAGGAATCCCAGCTGTTATGAAGGAATTAATTAAACATAAAAAAATTCATCAAAATTTAATTACTGTTACAGGAAAAACTATTGGTCAAAATTTAAAAAAAAAAATACATGTTGATAGAAAAGTAATTAAAACATTTAAAGAAAGTCTTACTGACAAAGCAGGTTTTTTAGTTATGAAAAGTAATTTTTTTTCATCAGCAATAATGAAAACCTCTGTAATTAGTAAAGAGTTCAGAGATAGATATCTATCAAATCCAAAACATCCAAATGTTTTTAATGGTAAAGCCGTAGTCTTTGAAGGTCCAGAAGATTACCATCATAGGATAAATAGCAAAAAATTAAATATTACTGAAAAATCAATACTAATAATAAGAGGTTGTGGACCTGTTGGATATCCTGGTTCAGCCGAAGTAGTTAATATGCAACCGCCAGACAGACTGTTAAAAAAGGGAATAAATGCACTTCCTACACTTGGGGACGGCAGGCAAAGCGGAACTTCTGAAAGCCCCTCAATTCTTCATGTATCACCAGAGTCTGCTGTTGGTGGTGATTTAGCTATAGTTAGAACAGGTGATAAAATGACTATAGATCTTAATAAGAGAAGAGTAGATCTTCAAATATCCAAGATAGAATTTACAAAAAGAAGAAAAAGAAAAAAAATAAAAAAACTAAAAAATCAAACACCATGGCAAGAGATTTCTAGATCTAATGTTGGTCAGCTCGAAGATGGCGCTTGCATAATGTCTAGAGATCAATATTTAGACATTACTAAAACAAAGGGTGTTCTAAGAAATTCTCATTAAATGATAAAACCTAAAATTTTAGTTACTAGAAAAATGACTGATGAAGCTGAAATAAAACTTGCTGAAAATTTTCAAGCAACTTTTAATAAAAAAGATGAACCAATTCCATATGACGAATTAATAAATTTAGCCAACCAATATGATGGAATGATAGTTTCAGGATGGGATACTTTTGATAGTAATTTTTTTAATAAAATGAATGGTAGATTAAAAATAATTGCCACTTTTTCAGTAGGATTTGATCATATAAATATAAAATCAGCCAAAGAAAAAAATATAATTATTACAAATACACCAAATGTATTGAATGATGCTGTTGCAGAAATAACAATACTATTAATGCTAGCAACATGTAGAAAAGCTTATGAAGGCTTTAAACTTGTTAAATCAGGAAAATGGAAAGAAACAAAAATTGATTTTGTAAATTTTGTTATGGGTCAATCTTTAACTTCCAAAACATTGGGAATAATAGGAATGGGAAGAATAGGAAGAATTGTTGCCAAAAGAGCCAGAGGATTTGGCATGAAAATAATTTACTATAACAGAAATAAATTATCTGATGATTTAGAAAATGGTGCAAAATACTATAATTCTGTTAATTCCATGATGCCATATTGCGATTTTGTATCAATACACACTCCAGCAACTTCAGAAACAAAAAATATATTAAATAATGCAGCAATAAATTTACTCCCAAAGCACGCAATAGTTATTAATACTTCGAGAGGTTCAACAATAAACGATGATGCTTTAATAGATGCTTTGAAGAAAAAAAAAATTTATGCTGCAGGTTTAGATGTTTTTAATAATGAACCAAATCTTGATGAGAGATATTTAGATTTAGATAATTGCTTTGTGCTTCCACACATAGGTAGTTCAAATTATGAAACTAGAGACGCTATGGCAATGTTAGCAGTTAATAATATCTTTGCACATTTTAATAACAAACCTCTTTTATCAAGAGTCGTTTAAAATATATTTCAACTATAAGTTGATAATAAATTAAATAAATATTTATATAACATCCATACTTAATAATTTCTCTTTCATTTGTATTTTATTAATCTTTATGTTTAAATTTAAAAAAAAACATAAAAGAGAGGGAAAAAAATGTTTAAATTAATTTCAAAAATAACAGCTGCAATTGTTTTAGTTTCTTTTGCTTTATTTGGCTCTGCAAATGCAAAGACTTTAAAGTTTGAAACACACTTTTCAGCAGCTCAGCCATCTGGAGAAGTAGCTACTCAATTAGCAAAAAACGTTGAGAAGTTTTCTGGTGGTAGTATTAAAGTTCAGTTATTTCATGGAGCTTCTGTAACAGGAAAATCTGCAGAAGTTTTTAACTCAGCAAGAACTGGAATTATAGATTGTGATTTTACTGGTGGTGCTTACCAAACTGGTAAAAATGCAGCATTTCAATTTGCTGGTGATATTATGGGTGCATATGAAAATCCTTATCAACAATATGGTTTCTTAGAACATCCAGGTGCAAGAGAAGCTATCGCAAAACTTTATAATAAATATGGTATGGAGTTTGTTGGATGGTGGATACCTGGACACGAGTCTTTAATTTCTAGCAAACCTTTACCAGATGTTGCTTCATTAAAAGATTTCAAATTTAGATCACCTCCAGGAATGGAAAGTGAAATTTTTGCAGAATTGGGTGCAAAACCCATTGTTATGGACTTTGGTGAAGTACCAACTGCATTGCAAACAGGTCTAATTGATGGAGCGGACTATTCTAACTTAGCAAATAATTTTGCGGGTGGATTCTATGATGAAAATCCTCATGCGACTTATCCAGGATTTCACTCTATGCCTGCAGACCACTTAGCATGTAATAAAAAAGTTTGGGATGGTTTAAAACCTCATGAGAGAGGTGCAATCTTGGCTTCAATAGAAATTGCTGGAAGATCAATCACTAGCATAGTTGAAAGAAAAAATCTTGAAGCTATAAAAGCATTAAATGCTCAAGGAGTTACTCTACATGATTTCTCTAAACAAGATAGAGCAACATTTAGAGCAGCTGCTATGAAAGCTTGGGAAAATTGGAAGACAAAATCTCCTGAAGCTAAACAGCTTATTGAAATGCATCAAGATTACATGAAAGCGATAGGTTTGCTATAATCTTATCCTTGATTAAGATTAATAAATAAATATCAAGAAGGGCTCGTAAAGAGCCCTTCTTTCTAAAGTTTAATAGAATTTTATGAGAGATCAAGGTTTAGAAGAACAGACAAAAAAAGTAGCAAGCAGAGACGACTTTCCAATTACCTGGTTTGATAGAATTACTTTAACTATCTCTCATACAACAAAATATATTATCCCATTAATCGTAGCTGTAATGATGTATGAAATATTTATGAGATATGTAATGTTTAAACCAACTATGTGGGTAAATGAACTTTGTTTATGGTTAGCAGGAGTTATTTATTTAGTAGGTGGAATTTATGCAATGAGATTAAGATGTCATATAAGAATAGTGTTACTTTATGACTGGGTTCCAAGAAGAGTACAAAGAATTTTTGATTTAATAAGTACAATTATTATAGTTTTATACGCAGCTGCATTAATTTATGGAGGATGGGCAGATGCCTACATTTCTTTTACGAGCTGGGAAAGATTTGCAACTTTTTGGGATCCTCCAATTCCAGCAACAATGAAACCACTATCTTTAATTTGTGTTGGTTTAATTGCTTTACAAGCAGTTAATAATTTAATCTTAGACTGGAAAAATGAAAAAGAAATTCAATACGATCCTGCGAAAGATTTAAAATAAATGGATATAGGAACACTATCACTAATTGTACTTTTTGGTCTTCTTGTATTAATTGCTATTGGAGTTCCTTTAGGATTTGCATCTGGTGTTATGGGTGCCGTGATAGTTATGGTTAATATAGGCCCTCATGCATTAGGTATATTATTATCAAGATTTTATTCATTATTGGTAACTTATTCATTTCTCTCAGTTCCATTATTTATTTTCATGGCCTCATTGCTCGAGAGGTCAAATATTGCAAAAGATTTATATGATGCTCTTAATGCATGGTTAAGAAAAACTAGAGGTGGAGTAGGTGTAGTAACAGCAATAATGGCAACGATAATGGCCGCAATGAGTGGTATCATTGGAGGAGAAATTGTTTTGCTTGGATTAATTGCTCTACCTCAAATGTTAAGGTTGAAGTATGACCAAGATATGTCTATTGGAATAATTTGTGCCTCAGGCTCTTTAGGAACTATGATACCACCTTCAATAGTTTTAATTATTTATGGTTTAACAACAGAAACATCTATAACTATGTTATTTCAGGAAGCTATAGTTCCTGGGTTAATGATTTCAGGGTTAATAATAACTTATATTATAGTAAGAACACGTCTACAGCCACATCTTGCTCCAATTAGTGA
>CACANV010000026.1 GCA_902533955.1 uncultured Pelagibacteraceae bacterium | reverse complement strand
TTATATTTCCATGCTTTATTAATTTTAAAGACTTGAAGATAATTTTATCTGACAAATTGTTTAAATTCATTTTTACTCTAAACTTATATTATTTTTAATTTTAAATTTTCTCTTAATAGTTTTAATTCCTTTTAACCATAATTTAAATGCTTCATAATGGATTGCGGCAATAATTTTAAAAGTCATTAAAGGATGTGAAATAAATGAAACTAGGAGATTTTTATTGTTCAATTCTTTTGATACACCGTCTTGGGATGCATGAAGAAGTTTTCCACCTACATCACTTTGATCAATAATTACTGATATTCTATTTGAAGGATTTAATACTCTAAAATAGTATGTGCACTCCATTTCTATAAAGGGAGAGACATGAAATTTTTTATTACAACTATTAATTATAGTTTTATCATCATTAGTTTTGAAAATATAAGTATGTTGTTCTCCAAAAGTATTTTTTACCTCATATAAAACAGATATTAGTTTGGAGTTTTGATTATAAACAAAAAAAATACTTAAAGGATTAAATACGTAGCCAAAAATTCTAGGATAGCACAATAATTTAATTTGAATTTTTTCTTCGTTTATTCCAATATCATATAAATTTTTTAATACCCATTTTCTTATTGAAGATCCATTTCGAGGTCCATGATCTTTATCAAAAAAACTTATAATATTGAATTTATTATAAGAAAAAAATTTAATTTGATTTTCAATATACTCCAGTTCATCTAGATCAATTAAAAGGGAGAATACTTTATATTTAAAAAAATGTTCTTTTGGCTTAAAACGTTTATGAATTACACTTCCTTCATATATTTTAGTGTTTTTAATCATCTAAAGTTTTAATCATATTAATGGATGATTTGATTCCATCTTCGTGAAATCCATAACCAAAATAACTTCCACAAAATAAAATATTTTTTTTATTTTGTAGGATATTTAATTTATTTTGATTTTCTAAAGCTTTTTGATCAAAGAAAGGATGTGTAAATTTAACTTTTTTCAAAATTTTATTTTTAGAAATTTCTTTAAAAGGATTAAGGGTTAAAAATATATTTTGTTTACACTTTAAATTTTGTAGTAGATTAAGCCAGTAAGTTAAAGAATTAATTTCTGAGTTTTTATTATTAACAATTGAATTCCATGAAGACCAAGCTTTCCTATTTTTTGGCATAAATTTTTCATCTGTATGAATTATTGCTAGATTTTCTTTGTAACTAAAGTTTGACAAAATATTTTTCTCTTCATATGAAGGTTTCTCAATTAATGATAGAGCTTCGTTTGCATGTGTGGCTATAATAACCTTATCGTAATCAAAAAATTCGTTGATTTCACCATAAAATATTTGAACTCCAGAAGATAATCTTCTTATTTGATTAATTTTATAATTTTTAAAATATTCACCACTTATTTTTGATAAAATTTTATTAACATAAGCTCTACTTCTATTTGTAACAGTATACCATTGTGGTCTATTATTTAGTTTGAAAAGACCATGATTTTGAAAAAATTTTAAGAAAAATTTAAATGGCATTTTTCTTGCCTCAATAGGAGGCATAGACCAAATAGCTGAAACCATTGGAATTAAGTGATAATTTATAAAAACATCAGAGTATCCATGTTTTTTTAAAAATTCACCTAATGTTATTTTATTTTCATATTCTGTAATTTGATTACATTTTTTATAAAAATTTAAAATATTAAAAAACATTTTTATAAATTTTGGATTAAAAATATTTATTTTATTTACAAACATTCCGGATAAACCTTTTCCACAATATTCATATTTTGTATTTTGTACTGAAACAGAGAAAGACATATCACTTTTTTCAATATCAATACTATTCTCTTTAAAGAATTTTATTAAATTTGGATAAGTTTCATGATTAAAAACAATAAATCCTATATCAACTGCTATTTTTTTATTATTTATAATCAAATCTAATGTATGTGAATGTCCGCCGAAATGATCTTCTCTCTCAAATAAGTCTACATGATGATTTTTTGACAAATAATAAGCTGCACTTAAACCTGATATGCCTGATCCAACCACTGCAATTTTCATCAATATTATGCAGCGTCTTCTTTAAATTCATCCATGCTCGGACAAGTGCAAAAAATATTCTTGTCTCCGTACACATTGTCAACTCTAGCTACGGGTGGCCAAAATTTATTTGTACGTAAAAATTTAGCTGGATATGCCGCTTCTTCTCTAGAATATTTATGATCCCAGTTATCTGAAGTTAGTTCTAAATCAGTATGTGGAGCATTTTTTAACGGGTTATCAATCTTATCATACTCTCCAGATTTAATTTTATATATTTCAGATTTGATTTTTATCAAAGTGTCACAAAATCTATCAAGCTCTGCCAAACTTTCGCTTTCTGTTGGCTCAATCATCATAGTTCCAGCTACAGGCCAAGACATTGTGGGTGCGTGAAAGCCAAAATCAATTAATCTTTTTGCAATATCTTCCTCTGTAACACCTGTTTCTGATTTAATAGATCTTATATCAATTATACATTCGTGAGCTACATTGCCATTAGTTCCTTTGTATAAAATTGGGTAATGATCTTTTAGTCTATTTGCTAAATAATTTGCATTTAAAATGGCAATTTGAGTTGCGAGTTTTAAACCTTCAGATCCCATCATTTTAATATACATCCAAGAAATTGACAAAATGCTTGAACTGCCCCATGGTGCAGACGATACCGGTCCTATTCCAGTTGTTGGTCCACAGTCTTTTACGACTGGATGATTAGGTAAATAAATTTCTAAATGCCTTTTACATGCAATTGGTCCCATGCCTGGTCCACCACCTCCGTGTGGAATGCAAAAAGTTTTGTGTAAGTTTATATGACAAACATCCGGTCCAAAGTTTCCTGGCTTTGCTATTCCAACAAGTGCATTTAAATTTGCACCATCCATATAAACTTGCCCTCCGTGCTTATGAATTAAATCACATATATCTTTAATTTTTTCCTCAAAAACTCCATGAGTTGAGGGATAAGTTATCATTAAAGCACCAAGATTTTCAGAATGAATTTCTGTTTTTTTCTTTAAATCTTCAAAGTCTACATTTCCTTCTTTGTCGCAATTTACTACAACAACTTTCATGCCAACCATCTGTGCACTTGCTGGATTCGTTCCATGAGCAGAGCTTGGAATTAAACATATGTTTCTATTCCCCTCTGCTCTTTCCAGGTGATATTTTCTTATGACCATTAGTCCTGCATATTCGCCTTGAGCACCTGCATTTGGTTGAAGTGAAACTCCTGAAAAACCTGTAATCGATCTTAGCCAATTTTTTAAATCAGTAAAAAGATTTCTAAATCCATCCATTTGTTCAATTGGAACAAAAGGATGAGGTTCCGCAAACTCTCTCCATGAAATAGGTATCATTTCAGCAACTGCATTTAATTTCATTGTGCATGATCCTAATGCTATCATTGTTCTATTTAATGCAATGTCTTTGTCTTCTAATTTTTTTAAATATCTAAGCATTTCTGTTTCTGAATGATATAAATTGAATACCGGATGTTCTAAATATTTTGATTTTCTCAACAAATTTTTAGGTAAGTTCGGTAAACTTTCATTTGGATTTTCTTTTATAGACTCAGCTACATTAAATATTTTTAATAATTGATTTGCTCTATAAACATTTTTCTTTTCATCAAAAGAAATTGATAACATTTCAGAATTTACTTTTCTAATATTTACTTTTTGATCTAAAGCATTTTTAAAAATCTGTTCAGTTTTACCTCTAGTTAAAATTGTTACAGTATCAAAAAAATTATCGGAATATAGCTCATATCCAGATTGTTTTATTTTATCTGCAAAATTTTTTGCTAACTGCGATACTCTTTCTGAAATTTTTCTAATTCCCTTGGGCCCATGATAAATAGCATAAGCTGCAGAAACAATTGCCAATAATGCTTGAGCAGTACAAATATTACTTGTGGCTTTATCTCTTCTTATATGTTGCTCTCTAGTTTGAAGAGATAGTCTATAAGCTTTGTTGCCGTGTCTATCAACAGATACACCAATAATTCTTCCTGGCATTGATCTTTTGTATTCATCCTTGGTTGCAAAAAAAGCAGCGTGAGGTCCGCCATACCCCATTGGTATTCCAAATCTTTGAGAATTTCCTACAGCTATATCCGCTCCAAGTTCTCCTGGTGTTTTTAATTTAGCCAATGCTAACAAATCGCATGCCATAATTGCTTTACCATTTAGTTTATGAATTTTGCTTATACTTTCACTAGGATCTTTAATATCTCCTAAAGTTCCTGGATATTGAAGAATTCCACATACTAAATCTTCTTTCAAATTTTGTAAAATTTCATCTTCTTTTCCTATTAAAACTTTTAAGCCTAATGGTTCTGCTCTTGTTTGAACAACACTTATAGTTTGTGGGTGACAATCCTCTGAAACAAAAACTAAATTACTATCTTTCTTATTTAGTCTGTGACTTAATCCCATTGCTTCAGCTGCTGCTGTACCTTCATCAAGCAAAGAAGCATTTGCAATGTCCATGCCCGTAAAATCAACAACCATTTGTTGAAAATTCAAAAGCATCTCAAGCCTGCCTTGAGCTACCTCTGGTTGGTAAGGAGTATAGGATGTATACCATCCTGGGTTTTCTAAAATATTTCTTAAAATAACATAAGGAGTGTAAGTTCCATAGTACCCCATGCCAACAAAGTTTGAATATATTTGATTTTTTTTTGAAATTGCTTTTAGTTTCCTCAAAGCTTCATATTCAGAATTTGAATCACCAATACTTAGTTTATCTTTAAAGTAAATTTTTTCAGGAACAGTATTCTGAATTAATTCATCAATCGAGCTGTAGTTCAGCTCTTTTAACATTTTTACTTGTTCTTCTTTTGTAGGGCCAATGTGTCTCTTAATAAAATCTTTTTGAGAATTATGTAACATTAGCTAGCATTCTCTTTTGCAAATTTATCATATTCTTCCTTATTCATAAGACTATCCATCTCTGATTTATCTTTTAATTTTAACTTAAAAAACCACGCTGTTCCTTCTGGATCTTCATTAATTTTAGATGGATCATCAACTATTGCCTGATTTATATCAATTACTTCTCCACTAACAGGCGTATAAACATCGCTTGCTGCTTTAGTAGACTCTACAACTCCAGCCGTACTATCCTTTTCAACATTAGATCCTTTTTCTGGTAACTCAGCAAAAACTATATCACCCAACATTTCAGTTGCATGTTTAGTTATTCCAATAGTAGCCTTATCACCTTCTAATATAATCCACTCATGTTCTTTTGAATATTTTGCATCAGACATTTATCTCTCCTTTTATATAGTTTTTTTTGTAAAATGGTAAATTGCAGACATTGGCTGGAAATTTTTTTCCTCTAACTTCTAAAAAAACTTTTGTATCTATTGATGAATAATTATTTTCAACATATCCCATTGCAATTGAGTGTTCTACACTAGGTCCAAATGTACCGCTAGTAATTTTACCTATTTCCTGATTGTTATCATTAAATATTTTGGTATCACCCCTTGCAATCACTTTTGTTTCTGGCTTAATTCCAACTCTTAATTTTTTAACACCATTTTCTATTTGATTTTTTAAGATATTTGATCCTGGATATTCACTATTAATTCTGCTTTTTGGAATTGCCCATTTCAAATTTGCTTCTATTGGACTTGTTTTTATATCTAAGTCATTACCATACAAACACAGACCTGCTTCTAATCTCAAAGTGTCTCTTGCGCCCAATCCAATCATTTTAGAACCTTTTTCAATAAGTTTTTCAACAAATCTCTCAGTTTTTTCATTTTTTATAGATATTTCAAAACCATCTTCGCCTGTATAACCCGATCTAGTTATATAAATATTTGAACCCTCAAAATTATAATTATTTCCATTCATAAATTTTAAATCATTACAACCTGGTATAATTTTATCTAAAACATTTTTTGCTTCTGGGCCTTGAATAGCTACCAAAGAAAGTGTTTCATCTAATTTAATTTTATATTTATTTTTAAGTTTAGATTTAATTATTTCATAATCATTATATTTACATGCTGCATTTAATATTATTAGAAAACCGTATTTTTTTTTAGTTATAATTAAATCATCCTGTATTCCTCCATCATCATTCATAAGAAACGAATACTTGCTTTGATTTAAATTTAAACTTTGCAAATTGGCTGGAAAAATCTTTTCTAAATCATGAGTTAAGTCATCGGAGCCAGCTAAAAATAATTGCCCCATATGTGAAACATCAAAAATTCCTGAATTGGATCTGGTAAATTTATGCTCTTGTATTATTCCATCTTTGTATTGAATTGGCATTTCATAACCTGCAAACTCTACGAGTTTAGCTCCATATTTATGATGCAAACTATTTAAAGATGTTTTTTTTACTATCATATTAACTCTTTTTTTACCCCCTCTGTCTATTTGCCTGAGAGATTTGCTCCTTCGGCGAGAATAATTCTCTTTCCAGAGTTAATATGTACGGTCCTTTTGCCTGAGAGTTTCCGGGGTGGTTGCTCCTTCGGCGCTACAATGAGTAGTCTCTCCCGTAAAAGATTTATAGCATATATAAATAAATAGTTTTAGGTTTTTTTTTCTTTTTGTAACAATGAATAAAATTGAATAAAGACTGCAAAAATGATGATCGACCCTCCTATTAATACAATAAATTGTGGTTTTTCATTTAAAAAAAACCAAGCCCACAATGGTCCCAGTACAGCTTCTGTCATCATTAATATTCCTACCATTGCAGATAGAGTTTTTTTTGCACCAATTGTTATAAAAATAAATCCAAATCCAATTTGAAAAAATCCTGCTAAAAAAGCTAATAAAAGGTCATTTGCAGATATGTTTATTTTTGTAGATACAAAAAATCCAATCAACATAGCAATTAATCCTGCAAAAAGTTGCAAAGGTACCATATCAACTTTTGGATATTTTCTAACAATTATAATTAAAACTGCAAAAGAACTTGGCATGACAAAGGCCACAATATTTCCAGATAACTCTCCTGGAGATAAAGAATTTCCAACCATTAAAATTATTCCTGAAATTGCAAGTATTATAGAAGTTAAAGTTACTTTTGATATTTTTTCGTTTAAAAATATATATCCAAAAATTGCTAAAAATATCGCTTGTGTTTGAATTATAAAGTTAGTGTTAGCGACAGTCGTATTATACATCGCAAAAACATATGCACTAAAACCACAACCAAGTATTATTCCACCAAAAAAACCTGGCATTCCAGATTTATAAAGAGCTATAAAAAAATTTTTTTTATAAATAAATAATAAAAAAATAGTTACAAGAATTATAAAAAAAAATTGCCTCCAAAACAATATTTGCCAGAGAGTAGCACCCTCAAATGATTTAACAATTAGACCTCCAAAACTTAGACAAACTGCACCCAAGAATACTAATAAAGGACCAGGTAATTTAGAAATTAAATTCATTTTACTTTTGAAAATAAATTTTTTGTTTCCATTTCATATAATTTAAACAAGGTTTCAGCATCAGATAAATTTATTTCTTTGAATTTAATTTTGGATCCAGGAGTTAACTGTACTAATTTGTCATAATCAGCACTTATAACAACACCAATTTTTGGATAACCACCTATTGTACCATGGTCAGATAGCATTATTATCGGATTACCGTCTGCGGGCACTTGTATAACTCCTTTAATAATTCCTTCAGATTTTATATTTGTATCAACAATATTTTTAATTTTAGGACCTTCTAATCTTATACCCATACGATCAGCTAGTTTTGAAATTGTAAACTCATTTTCAAAAAAAGTTTTTTTTCCATCTTCAGAAAAATAATTATAATTTGTACCTTTTATAACTCTAATATTTTCTATTTTAGAATTTAAATATTCTAATCTTCTTTTTGAATCATGAGAATGAGTATCCAAAATTTTGATTGTTTGATCTTTTTCTATTTTTTTTCCATCGTTAGATCCAATGTTAGCTTTTGTATTAATTGAACAACTGTTCCATTGAAATTTTACATCATAACTTCCACTTATTGCTAAATAACCGTAAACAGATCTATTTGTAGAAAGAATATCTAATTTATCTCCATTTTCTAAAAAATAGTTTTGATAACAATTCCCAACTATTTTTTTATTTTTTTTTAAAATTTTGAAATTAACATCACCTGTTATTGTAAAATTAATTTTTTTTCCTTTAAATTCTAAAAGTGGACCCTGATAAGCAAATTCAATAATTGGTGAATTTTTTTTATTGCCAGCGATTACATTTGCTAATGTGTAATTTCTATTGTCCATAGCTCCACTAAATGGAATTCCGACATGATACAAATTTTTTCTACCTAGATCTTGAAATGTTGTATTTATTCCAGGTCTAATTACTTCAAAATAACTACTTTTTTTTATATTTGGCATATTCCTCTTTAGAAATTTTTTTAAAAATAACTGTATCTCCTGGACTAATTAAATTTGGTTGTTTCTCATTCGCTTTATCAAAAACTTTTATCGGAGTATTTCCAATAATATTCCATCCTCCGGGACTTTCAAAAGTATAAATATTTGCAAATTGCTCGGTTAAACCAATTGCTCCTTTAGGTACTTTTACTCTAGGAGTATCTAAACGTTTTGCTCTCATATTGTTGTCTAAATCACCCAGAAAAGGCATTCCAGCAATAAAACCAGTCATATAACAAAAAAATTTCTTTGAAAAAAATTTCTCAAATATTTTATTTTCAGAAATTTTTAATTTTTTTACTAGCCTTTGAATATCAATAGCAAATTCTTTTTCACAACAAATAGGCACCTCTATAAATTTACTTTTTATTTTTTTGAATTTTTTTAAATTTAAATTTTCAATTATTTTTTTTATATTTTTATAATTTGTTATTTTCAAATCAAATGAAATTATTAATTTATTGTATGATGGAGTAATATTTGTAATTCCTTCTATTTTATTTTCTTTAATATTTTTAAAACATTGTATAACTCTAGAATTAATTTCTTTATTTACTTCTCTTCCAAAATCACAATATAAAGCTGCGTCACCAAGATTTGATATATTTTTTATCATACCATGTTATACTTTAAGAAATAAGACTATGGAAATTAATATCAATTGTGATTTAGGAGAGAAATCAAAGTTACACTCAAATAAGTACGATGCTGATTTGTTAAATATTATAAATTCAGCAAATGTTGCTTGTGGATATCATGCGGGAGACGAAGGGTCTATGAATCAAGTTATAGAAATATCTAAAAGAAATGGAGTAAGTATTGGTGCCCATCCATCTTTCAATGATCCAGAAAACTTCGGAAGGAAAAGAATTAATTTATCTTCAGCTGAAATTAGAAAATTAATAATTAATCAATATGAAATTCTACAGGACATAGCATCTAAATATGGGGAAAATGTTACACATATAAAACCTCATGGTGCACTAAACAATATGGCTTGTGAAGATATTGAATTGGCAAAAACAATAGCAAAATCAATAAATGAGATTAGTAAAGACTTAATATATCTAGTTCCAACAGGGTCAAAAATGGAAAAGGCTGCGAAATACTTAAATATGAAAATTGCCTGTGAAATTTTTGCAGATAGAAATTATGAAGATGATGGTAACTTAGTTTCAAGAAAAAAAAATAACGCATTAATTACAGATCCTGAAATAGCAAAAAAACACGTATTAAGTATGGTTAAAAATCAGGCACTTAATTGTCACAGTGGAAAGCAAATACCTTGCGAAATTGACTCCGTTTGCATACATGGAGATAACATAAGTTCTTTAGCTACAGCAAAGTCAATCAAAAAAAACTTACTGGATAATAAACTTATTTTGAAACCGTTAAATAAAATGAAAAAATTTACATAATGATTAAAAAATTTATAATATTTTTAATTTTTATTTTATTTTTAAATAACACTTCGCATGCAGCTGCAACAGGATCTGATAATAACAATAGTTCAAAATCAGATTATGATCAGGCCGTTAGATTAATAAAGTCAGCAAAGAAATACGAAGCAAAAGGCAAGAGTGAAAAAGCTAAAAAAAGATATAAAAGAGCTTTAAGATTGTTGATTACAGTTAATAAAAACAATCCGCGTCAAGCAGATA
>CACANV010000025.1 GCA_902533955.1 uncultured Pelagibacteraceae bacterium | reverse complement strand
CATCATTTCTTGATAATAAATGAATTTCTGAAACTGGAGGTTTTTCTTGAAAATTTTTGAATGTAATATTTTTTAAATATAGATTTCCAGAATTCTCTGGAACTAAAGCAACACCAACTCCTTCAGAAACTAATCCCAATATAACTTCTAGCTCATATGCTTCTTGAATTACAATTGGTTCAAAATTTGCACTTTTGCAAAACTCAATTATTTTATCATAAAGTCCCATAGAACCTTTGCTTTCAGGAAATAAAATGAAATTTTCATTTTTAATATCTTTTATTGAAATATTTTTTTTTTTTGAAAGTTTATTTTTTTTGTTTATAGCTAGAACAATATTTTCTTTATATAATGATAAAGATCTTATATCTTTATTTATAATTTTTTTACCTGCAAAACCTATATCAATTCTTTTTTCCAGCAATTCTTTAATAATTTTTTCTGTTCTCATTTCTTTTAGTTGCAATTCAACACCTTTATAAATTTTATGAAATTTAGAAATAATTTTTGGCAAAGAATAAAAACTGGATAAAGTTGAAAAACCTATTCTTAAAATCCCCAATTCTCCTTTTTCTATTTTTTTTCCAACATTTATTGATCTATTAATTTTTAGTGAAATATCGTAACAATCTTCTAGAAATCTTAATCCTGGTTTAGTTAATTTTACATAACCTCTATTTCTATCAAATAATTTAAATCCTATTTTGGTCTCTAGTAATTTAATTTGCTGACTCAGCGGAGGTTGTGATATATTTATTTTTTTTGCCGCTTTTCTAAAATTTAATTCCTCACTTACTGCTATAAAATACTTAATTTCTTTAAAAGTAATCATTTATTCAATTATTTGACTGATATAATTTTTATATCAAAATGACTATAATAACATATTTTACATTATATTGGTACTTTTATAGCATCTGATAATTGGATTTTGGAATATGAGCAATAATAAGAAAAAACAAATGTCCCTCATTGCTGCAGGTAGCGCTATGTATACTCGAAAAGTATCAGTTTCCAAGGATCCAGATTTTTTAAAAGTTGTTGATTTAATAAGGGGTGCCGATGTTTCTTTTATGAACTTTGAAGGTTCCATCGGTCATCCCGATTCATATCCAATTAAGCCATACTCTTTTGCTTCATATTTTTTTGGAGAAAAATGGATAGCCAAAGAGTATTCTTGGACAGGATTTAATTTAACTTCTCTAGCCAATAATCATATGAACGATTGGTCACCTGAGTCAATATATGAGTCACAAAAACAGCTTGAGGAAGCCGGAATAGTTTATGCAGGTGCAGGAAAAAATTTAACCGCAGCAAGAGAACCAGGATATCTTGACACTAGCAATGGAAGAGTTGCTCTCATTTCAATTGACTCTTCACATGAACAAGGTGAATTTGTTCAACCACCAATGGCTAGCGATCCTAAGGGAATGTTTAAAGGAAGACCTGGAAATAATACAATTCGATATAATGTTGTTATTGATGCAAAAAAAGAAACCATTGATCAACTTAAAAAAATTAGAAAAGAATTAAACTTAGAAAATTTTAGAGGAAGAGAAGGAGATAAAGAAGGACAAATATTTTTTCCAAATGGTGGAAATCCTGGAATAACTTTTAGAGAAAGTAATGAACCAGGATTTGCAACAGAATCATATCAAAAAGATGTAGATGCAAATTTAGATTGGATTAAAAATGCAAAAAATATGGCAGACTACGTCATAGTTAGTCATCATACACATGCAAATGGAAATAAAAAAACAGGACCATATGCTGAAACACCTGCAGATTTTGTAAAAAAATTTGCACATGATGCTATAGATGCAGGGGCAGATATTTGTTTGTTTCATGGTATGCATGGAAAAGGAATTGAAATATATAAGGGAAAACCAATTTTTTATGATTTAGGATGGTTTTCTTGGATGGTAGAAAGTTTACCACGTTATCCATACGATCTTTATGATGAATGGAATTTAGATCCTTATCACTCTAAACCGATAGATATAACAAACGCTAGACCAGCTGGTCAATTTGGTGTTTCACCATTGTGGAATCAAGGATATCTTTATGATTTTAAAATGGAAGGAGAAAAAGTTGTAGAAATTAAATTACATCCAATTCATCAAGGAAGACATTTGCCAATATATGAAAGAGGCTTACCAAGACTAGCTACTGGAGATCAAGCAGTCAAAATACTTGAAAGACAAGTAGAAATGTCAAAAGAATTCGGAACAGAAATTAAAATTGAAAATGGTATTGGAGTAGTAAAATTATGATCATTTATGATCTACAGAATTTTAAAATACAACACAAAGTTATATTTTAAAATAACAAAAGGAGGGAAAATGAAAAAAATAACATTAAAAACTTTAAGTTTTTTAACACTTTCAGTTTTCATAATGTCATTTATTTTTTCTATCTTAATCACACAGAAGGCTGTTGCTGGTTCTAAGCATGGTGGAGCATTAATTATAGGTGTTCCAGGAAGTCAAAAAAATTTGAATTCTGCAATTTATCCTCGAACTTTTTCTGGTCAATTAATATCAATAAATCTTTTTGATGGTTTATTAAGAATGAGTAAGTTTGGAGATGGTAAATTAACTCCTATGCTAGCAAAATCTTGGGATGTGAGCTCTGATGGAAAAACAATAACATTAAATCTAAGAGATGATGTAAAATGGCACGATGGTAAGAAATTTACATCTGCAGATGTTAAATATGGATTGTTAAATATATGTTTACCACACCATCCACAAGGTAAGTCTAATTATGGAGTTATTGAAAGTATAGATACGCCTAGTGCAAACAAGGCTGTAATCAAACTTAAAAAAAGTGATGCAACTTTTTTAAGTAAACTTGACTCAAAATGGTGTTCAATGGCACCAAAACATGTTTTAGAAGGACAAGATATTCCAAACAGTCCATATAATAATGCACCAATAGCTAGTGGACCATTTAAATTTGTTGAGTGGAAAAAAGGAAGCTACATTAAATTTGAGAAAAATCCAGACTATTGGGCAAAAGCTTCAAATGGAGATCAATTACCTTATTTGGATACATTATTTTTCAAAATTTTACCTGATAAGACATCTTTGGTATCTGCACTAGAAGCAGGTGAAATTGATTTTATTCACTCTTACCCTGGATATTTAACAGGTAAAGAGATCAATAGAGTTAATGATGCTGATAATGGAATAAAAGTTCATCCGTTTAAATATGCAAACATGGCTTACGATTTTATTTTCTTAAACACAAATGGAAAATACACAGGAAAAAAAGAAGTAAGACAAGCCATAGCACATTTAATAAATACAGATGAAATTATCGATAAAGTTTTTGCTGGAGTAGCTGACAATGTTAGAAGTAAAAAAGAAGGTTTCTTGACATGGTATACAGGCGAAGCTCCTTCAACATACTATCCACATAGTGTTGCGAAAGCAGAAGCTCTTTTAGATGCAGCTGGCTTTAAAAAAGATGGCAATGGAAAAAGATTTACCGTTGGCATTATTCATGAAACAAAAAATTCCATTCATCCTAAAGTTATAGATATAATGAGATCAACATTTAAAACTGCAGGAATCGAATTGGATGTTAGAAAAATGGATGCTTCAGCGATAACAGAAAAGGTACATAAAAAAATGGATTACGATATGTATATTACTGGTATTGCAGTTGGTCCTGATCCTGATGTAATGACAAAAAGTTGGCATTCAAAAAATATAGGTAAAGGTTGGAATGCTAATTCATCTGGATATAATAATCCAAAAATTGATGCTTTATTAGACGGCGGTAGAGCTGAGTTAGACCCAACTAAAAGAAAGCCATTCTATATTGAGGCTCATCAAATCCTAGTTGAGGATCTACCAATGTTACCACTTTTTGGATCTAAATGGTTGTGGACTTATAATGAGAAACTTGATGGTTTCCCAATAGGCTATACATTTAGAGATGGATTAGAAATGGTTAATTGGAATGGAAATATACCAAGTAATAGAAAATAACTTTAAATAGGTTAAAGTAAACCCACCATTCATTTAAAATGATTGGTGGGTTTTTTTTTAAATTAAATATTAAATATGAATTTTAATTATCTAACAAAAAGAACATTACAAATAATTCCTGTTGTTTTTGGAATATTATTGATGAGCTTTTTAATGATACATCTTGCGCCTGGAGATCCAATTTTTATGTTTATAGGTGAAAGTGGTGCTGATCCAGAGTTTGAAGAGCAAGTCAGAAAAAGATTAGGACTAGACAAATCTCTTTTTGAACAATTTATAATTTATATAAAAGGTGTTTTTGTAGGAGACTTTGGCAAATCTTTTTTATTAAATGAGAGCGTATCAAAAGTTATTCTTGATAGAGCAGTTCCAACTATAATATTAATGCTATCAAGTATTGGTTTTGGAGCAATATTTGGAATTTTAATTGGTGTTTACGCTGCAAGTAAGCCGTATTCACTAAGAGATAATGTTTCAATGATTATAGCTTTATTTTTATATTCTTTGCCAAATTTTTGGTTAGGACAAATGTTAATAATAGTTTTTTCAGTAAACTGGAAGGTGCTTCCAGTATCTGGAATGGAGTCTTTAATTTTAGGTGATAAAAGTATTTTAATGGATAGGTTAGAGCATTTATTATTACCTACTATAACTTTAGGATCAACCTTAGGTGCTTTTGTTATGAGATTTGTTAGAGCAAGCATGATTGAAGCCTTAGGACAAGATTATATTCTTACGGCTAGATCTAAAGGTATATCAGAAAGGAAAATTTTTTTTAAACATGCTTTAAAAAATGCATTACTACCCGTTGTTACCTATATTGGTTTAAGGCTTGGATATATGTTGTCTGGAGCTGTAGTAATCGAATCTGTTTTTGGTTGGCCTGGCCTTGGCTTGTTAATGATAGACGCATTATTTGATAGGGATTATCCATTAATAATGGGAATGTTTATAGTAATTTCTTTATCAGTAACAATAATAACTTTCATTGTTGATATAACTTATACGTATTTAGATCCAAGGATTAGATTAAAATGAAAAAAATTAAAAAAATATATTTAGGTTTTAGAAATTTTTGGAAAATATTTAAACAAAATAAATTAGGTGTAGTCGGCTTAGTTATATTCTTGATATTTACTTTTTTAGCAATATTTGCTCCTCAAATAGCATTTTACCCTCCATTAACAACTGGGGTTGGAGATCAATTTTTAAACCCTAGTTTAAAATACCCTCTCGGAACGGACAATCTTGGAAGAGATTTATTTACAGAATTACTTTATGGTGCAAGAATTACATTGTTAGTTTCTTTTATAGCAGTAATAACATCTACAGTAGTTGGAGTTTTATTCGGAGCCATAGCTGGTTATTATGGAGGTTTTACCGACTCAATACTTATGAGAATTACTGAAATTTTTTTAGTAATTCCACCAATATTTTTAGCTTTGGTCTTAGTAGCTTTGTTTGGTGCAAATATAATTAATATAATTATTGTCATTTCAATATTATCTTGGCCCCAAACAGCAAGATTAGTAAGAGCAGAAATTTTATCTTTAAAAGAAAGACCATATTGCAAGGCAGCAATTGCAGCTGGCGCATCTGATTTTAGAATAATTTTTTCAGAATTAGTACCAAATACAATGACAACAATCGTAGTTAATATGTCATTAACTCAAGCAACAGCGATTTTAATTGAGTCAGCATTGAGTTTTCTAGGATTTGGAGATTCAACAATGGTGAGCTGGGGACTCATGCTTAATAATGCGCAAGAATTTTTTAGACAATCTTGGTATATGGTTTTTTGTCCTGGAATAGCAATTTTTTTAGTAGTTTTATCATTAAATTTATTGGGAGAAGGATTAAATGATGTTTTTAATCCTAGAAGAAAAAAATGAAAAAAATGAAAAAAAATAACTTAAATAAATTATTAGAAATACAAAATTTAAAAATGCACATAGATACTTATGATGGCAAAGTAAAAGCAGTTGATGGAGTAAATTTAGATATTTTTCCAGGAGAAATTGTTGGAATAGTAGGCGAATCTGGTTCAGGAAAATCTTTAACTTCAAGAACTATATTAAAATTATTACCCGAAGGTGGAAAAATAGTAAGTGGAAAAATTTTATTTAATAATAAAAATCTTTTAAAATCAACTGAAGATGAACTTAAAAAAATTAGAGGTTCAAAAATTTCATTTATATTTCAGAATCCTTCAACTTTTCTAAATCCAGTTTTAAAAATTGGAGATCAAATTTCTGAAAATATAATATTGCATCAAAAAAAAAATAAAAAAGAAGCTAACAAAATAGTCATAAAAATATTATCTGACGTAGGTCTTAGAAACCCAGATAAAATAACTGATTGTTATCCACATCAATTAAGTGGAGGTATGCAACAACGAGTAATGATTGCAATGGCAATATCTTGTAAACCAGAATTAATAATTGCAGATGAATGTACTACAGCATTAGATGTAACAACCCAGCTACAAATTTTAGATTTGTTAAAAGAAATATCAAAAAAAATAAATACAGCTATTTTATTAATAACTCATAATTTAGCTGTAGTTTCTCATATTTGCTCGAGAGTCTATGTAATGTTTGAGGGTAAAACAATCGAAACAGCTACAAGTAAAGATTTATTCAATAAACCCAATCACTCTTACACAAAGCAACTTTTAAATTCATCAAGACAAATTGAAAATGATGAATTTTATTCAGCTAAAAAAGATAACGAAATTTTGAATATAAAAAATATTAAACGTTTCTTTAAATTGCCTTCAACAAAAAAACCTTTAAAAGCTGTCAATGGTATTAGTTTTTTATTAAAAGAAGGTGAAATTCTTGGCATTGCTGGAGAAAGCGGTTCAGGGAAAACAACTGTTGCAAATTTACTTATGGGTTTAATTAAAAATTCATCAGGTCAAATAAGTTTTTTAAATAAAGAAATAAATCATTATATTAAACATCAAAGAATAAATTTTAGAAAAAATATTCAAATGATTTTTCAAGATCCTTATGGCTCTTTGAATCCAAGAAAAACAATTGGATCTACATTATCTTTAGCTCTTAAAATACATTTTAAATTGAAAGATGAAGCTTTAAGGAAAAAAGTGTTTGAATTATTAAATATGGTTGAATTATCACCTCCCAAAGATTTTTTTGATAGACATCCGCATGAATTAAGTGGTGGTCAACAGCAAAGAGTTGCTATCGCCAGAGCAATTTCTACAAAACCTAAACTAATAATTTCAGATGAGGCAGTTGCGTCATTAGATATGTCTATAAGATCTGATATATTAAAGTTATTAAAAAAAATAAATAAAGAAACTAAAGTAAGTATGATTATGATTTCTCACGATCTATCAGTATTAAAAAATATGTGTAGTAGGATTGCAGTTATGCATTTAGGAAAAATTGTTGAAATAGGAAGTAAAAAAGAAATATTTAATAATCCTAAAGAAAATTACACAAAATCTCTTATTTCAGCAACATTAGAAATCCCAAATATAGAAAGGTAAATTATGAAAAATGAAATTTTTGATAAAAAAAAATCTTTAGATGATCTTGTTAAATTTTTATCAATTGAAGGAATAACTGGAGAAGAAAAAAATATTGCATTAAGCGTTAGGGAAGATCTTATTAATTCAGGAGTACCAGCCGAATATATATCTTTTGATAAAGCCGATGAAAAAATACCTTTACCTACTCAAATAGGAAATTTAATTATTAAATTACCAGGCACCATAAAATCAGAAAGAATAATGTTTAGCAGTCATTTAGATACAGTTCCATTATGCAAGGGTGCCGTGCCAGTAATTAAAGAAAATAAAATAGTTCCAAAAGAGAATACTGCCCTTGGAGGTGACGATAGAACAGGTGTTGCCGCATTAGTAACAATGATTAAAACTTTAATAAAAAATAAAATCCCACATGGTCCAATTACAGTATTGTTTACTATAAGAGAGGAAAGTGGTTTGTGGGGAGCCAGAAAAGTAGAAAAGGAAGATCTTGGCAATCCTATTAGAGGTTATAATATTGATGGAGGACCAGCTGAGGAAATTGTAACTGGAGCAGTGGGTTGTGATAGATGGGAAGCTGAGATTTTTGGAAAAGCTGAACATGCTGGACTCGCACCAGAAAAAGGATTGTCTGCTTCTATGATAGCATCATTAGCACTATCAGATGCAAAAAATGAAGGATGGTTTGGAAAAGTTGTAAAAGAAGATAAATCAGGAACTTCTAACATAGGAATTTTTGGTGGAAAAAATGGAACAAGTGCCGGTGCCTCACCAAATACAGTTTGTGAATACACTTATATAAAAGGAGAGTCTAGAAGTTATGACCAAAATTTTGTAACAGAAATTACAGATGCTTTTGAAAAATCATTTAATAAAGTTTGTGAAAATTATCAAAATAGCGAAGGAGAGAAAGCTAAACTAAGTTTTAAACGACATACAGATTATTATTCATTCAAAATTAATGAAAAAGAAAAAGTTGTTTCATTAGCAAAAGAAAAAGTAAATAAATTAGGATTAAAACCAAAACTAGTGAATATATCTGGAGGTTTTGATGCTAATTGGCTAATTAAAAAAGATATTCCAACAATTACTTATGGAGCTGGACATAATTTTTGTCATACTACTGGAGAATTTGTTGTAATAGATGATTACTATAATGCTTGCTCATTATCTTTACTGTTAGCTCAATCTGGGTAATAAATTTTGAATACAATTTCAAGTAATACTGGTAGATATCATTAATAAAAATTTATTAGATAGACAGAGTTTAAATTTTAATAAAATATAATCGCGTAAAACATGTATTCTATTAATGGTTGTTGACACATAATGATAATTTATGTTTAATTATTATATATAATTATAATTAAAGAGAGGAAATAATGAAAATATTTAAAACTTTTATTTCAGTTTTATTTTCAGCAACTCTTTTACTTTCAGCAACAAATTCATTTGCAATTGATAAAATACATTTTTTAATTGGTGGTGGTGCTGGCGGTGGATGGGATGGTACTGCTAGAGGAACTGGAGAAGCTTTAACTAAAGCTGGCTTTTTGAAAAGTGCATCATTTGAAAATATGTCAGGTGGTGGCGGCGGAAAAGCATTAGCTTATCTTATTAACAATGCACCAGAAAATACTGTATTGGTTCAATCAACACCATTAGTATTAAGATCAATCACAAGACACAAAGGTTATATAAAAGGCACTGGTACTTTATCTTACAAAGATGTAATGCCAATAGCTGGAGTTATAGGTGATTATGGTGCAATAGCTGTAGCTAAAAACTCTTCTTACAATAACTTTAGTGATGTTGTGGCTGCTTACAAAGCAGACCCATCTTCAGTAAAAATGGCTGGTGGATCTGTAAGAGGAAGTATGGATCATTTAATTGGTGCATTAGCTTTCCAAGCTGCAGGAGCAAATCCAAATGATGTGATTTATGTTCCTTATGATGCAGGTGGAAAAGCTTTAGCTGGACTTTTATCTGGTGAGACACAAATAATTTCTACAGGTCTTGGTGAACTTATGGGTGCCAGAGATCAAGTAAAAATTATTGGCATAACTGCACCTGATAGAGTTGCAGATGCTCCTGATGCTCCAACTTTAAAAGAACAAGGTTTTGATGTGCAGTTTGTAAACTGGAGAGGTTTTTTTGGACCTAAAAACATGAGTGGTGGAGATTATTACAAAATTGCTAAAATGTTAGGTGATGTTCAAAAAACTCCAGAATGGGAAGCTGTTAGAAAAAGAAATGCTTGGGTAAATATTTATAATCCAGGTAAAAAGTTTGATGAGTTTTTATTAAAACAAACTGAAGAAATGACAGCTCTTATGAAAAAATTAGGTGTTATATAATCTTTAGGGGTTATTAAATTTAAGGAAGAGCAGTGAGAATTAGTCCAACTAAATTTATCTCGCTGCTCTTTTTAGTTCTTTCGGTATTTTATTTATATACGGCTTACAATATTCAAGTATTTTCATTTGATGAAAATGCACCATTTAATGCGAGAACCTTTCCTATTTATTTGGGTTATGCTGGAATTTTTCTTTCTGGACTTAAAATAATACTTCCTGAAAAAACAACAGTAGTCGTTAATCATAAACATTTAGATTATAAAAGTATTATTTATCTAATAATAATTTCAATTATTTATGCAGCAGTAATTC
>CACANV010000024.1 GCA_902533955.1 uncultured Pelagibacteraceae bacterium | reverse complement strand
AATGAAAATTAACTTAGGTAAAACAGAGCTCATACATTTTGTTGGTATAGGTGGTATTGGAATGAGTGGTCTAGCTCTAATTATGAATGAACTAGGATTTAAAGTCCAAGGCAGCGATATATCGAATAATAAAAATATTGAAAGATTAAAAGAAAAAAAAATAACTATATTTCTAAAACACCAAAAAAAAAATATTAATAAAAGTACTATCTTGGTTGTTTCATCGGCAATTAAAAAAAATAATTTAGAATTAAAGGAAGCAAAAAAATTAAAATTGCCTATTTATTCAAGAGGAGAAATGTTAGGCCATATAGTTTCTTTAATGAGAAATGTTGTAGTTACAGGATCGCATGGCAAAACAACAACCACTTCATTAATTTCAAGTATTTTTACTCAAGCTAAATTAGACCCAACAATAATAAATGGAGGAGTACTAAACTCTTTTGGAAATTCTGCAAAATTAGGTAAAAGCAATTGGTGTTTAATTGAGTCAGATGAATCTGATGGAAGTTTCTTAAAAATTCCATACACTTATTCAATAGTTACAAATATAGATGCGGAACATTTAGATTATTATAAATCTATTAATAATTTAAAAAAAAAATTTTTAGAATTTATCGAAAAAACGCCATCTTTAGGAAAAGCATTTGTATGTATCGATGATAATAATAATAAAGAAGTTTTAAAAAAAATAAAAAATAAAAATTTTTATACTTATGGAATTAGCAAAAGTTCAAATTTTCAAATTTTGAACATAATACAAAATATAAGTTTTTCTCAATTTGATTTAAAAATAAAAATTCCAGCAAAAAAAAAAATAATAAAAAAAATAAAAATTCCTCTAATAGGTTTACATAATATTAGAAATGCTGCTTCTGCAGTTGCAGTTGCCTTTTCAATAGGAGCATCTGATAAAATTATTAAAAAAGGTTTATTAAATTTTAAAGGTGTTCAAAGAAGATTTAATTATTTATTTAAACATAATGAGTCTATATTTTTTGATGATTATGCTCATCATCCAACTGAAATTAGTTCAGTATTAGATGGAGTAAGAGAAGTATATAAAAATATTGAAATTGTATGTATTTTTCAACCACATAGAATTTCTAGAGTTAAAAATCTAAAAATTGAATTTTCTAAAAGTTTTAAAAAAGCAGATACAGTTTTATTATGTCCAATTTATAAAGCTAGTGAAAACTTAAAGTTAGGATTTTCTTATAATTCATTTGCTAGATTAATAATAAAAAATTCAAAAGTAAAATTAATTAATATCCAAAATGATAAAATTTTAAAAAAATTTTTAAAACAAACTGCTTATGGTAAAAAAATTTATATAGGAATGGGAGCTGGATCAATTTCAAATTGGATGAAAAGTTTAAAAAATAATATTTAATGATAACTAGTGATATTGAAAAGTATGCAAATGAAATTGATGGTGATATTTTTTTTGATTTTGAAATCAAAAAATTCAATTGGTTTAATATTGGTGGCAAAGTAAAAATATTTTTTAAACCAAATTCTTTAAAAGAGTTAATTGATTTTTTAAAAATATACTCAAATAGGGGAAAAATATTTATATTGGGAGCTGGATCAAATGTTTTATTTAAAGATGATACTTTTCAAGGAGCAATAATTAAGTTAGGCAGAAAATTTTCTAATATTTCAATTTTAAATAAAAATACAGTAGTGGCTGGTGGAGCAACTACTCAAAAAAAATTATCAGAATTTGCAAAAGATAATAGTATAAGTGGACTAGAATTTATGTCTTGTATTCCAGGTACCGTAGGAGGAGGAATAAGAATGAACTCAGGTTGCTTCAACAAAGAATTTAAAGATATATTAATTTCTGTTCAGATGATTGATTATTTAGGACAAATAAAAACAATACCAGCAAGCAAAATAAATTTTAACTATAGAAGTATTGATATACCTAAAGACTTTATTTTTTTAAGCGCAACATTTAAAGGATCTTATAAAAGCAAAATAAATATTGAAAAATATATGGATGAACTCAAAAAAAAAAAGGAAATAACACAACCAACAAAATTAAAAACTGGAGGTAGTACTTTTAAAAATCCAATAGACCAGACAAAAAAAAAGGTTTGGCAACTAATTAAAGAATCTGTTCCAAATGGAATAAATTTTGGTGATGCTCAAATTTCAGAAAAACATTCAAATTTTTTTATAAATAAAAAAGAAGCCAAGTATAAAGATATGAAGAGTTTAATAGACTTCGTGAGAAAAAAAGTTCACGATAAAACCAAAGTAAAAATAAATCTTGAAATAATAATTATTGAATAATGAAAAAAATATTGATTCTTGCAGGAGGCTATTCAAACGAAAGAGAAATAAGCTTACGAACTGCAAAAAGTGTTTATAAGGAATTAAGCAAATATAAAAAATATAATATTAAAATAAAAGAACCTGATGGTAACTTTATTAAAGAATTGAGAAAGTTTAAACCAAGAGTAGTATTTAATCTTTTGCACGGAAGATATGGAGAGGATGGTTATATTCAAACAATTTTAGAATCTGAAAAGATAAAATATACTCATTCAGGAGTTTTATCTTCATCTTTGGCAATAGATAAATATTTATCAAAAAAATTATTTACAAAAAATAATATTTTAACGCCAAAGTATATAAAATTTATTTTTAAAAAAAAAATAGACAAAAAAAAAATAATTAATGAGATCAAAAATAAACTAAACTTTCCAGTTGTGATAAAACCAATGAATGAAGGATCTAGTGTTAATGTTTTTATATGTAAAAAAAAAAATTTCATTAAAAATTTATTTAAATTAAAAGATTATGGAGAAATATTAATAGAAAAATTTATTCCTGGAAGAGAAATACAAGTTGCTATTTTTAACAAAAAAAAACTTGGAGCAATAGAGCTTATACCTAAAAGAAAATTTTATGATTATGAAGCAAAGTATAATCCAAAAGCTAAAACACAGCATATAATTCCAGTAAAAATTACTAAAAAAAAATTTAATTTTGTTATGTCTATCGCTTTAAAAGCACACAATCTACTTAAGTGCAGAGGTGTAACTAGAGCAGATTTTAGATTTTATAATAATAAATTTTATTTACTCGAAATAAATACTCAACCTGGAATGACTTCTTTATCTTTAGTTCCTGAAATAGCAAAATATAACAATATAAGTTTTATAGAATTAATTGAAATGATAATTAAAGATGCGTCAATCAATAAATAAAAAAAAAATATATTTTTATTTGTTAATTTTAATATTTCTAAGCACAATTTTTAATTTTAATATTGTTTATAAAATCAAAAATTTAAGTTTAATAAATAATATAGATATTGTGGGATTGGGTCAAAAAGAGGAATATTATTTAATAAATGAGTTAAAAACTCTTATAGATAAAAATATTTTTTCAATTAATAAAAATAAAATTCAAAAAAAATTAGAATTATTTAGTTTTTTAGACAGTTATTTTATAAAAAAAATTTTACCTTCAAAAATTTTAGTTTTAGCAAAAAAAACAAAATTTATAGGAATGACAATTATTGAAGGCGATAAATTTTACTTAGGTTTAAATGGAAAGCTAACTTTAGCTTCAAAGGTGGAAAGAGAAGAAAATTTACCAATGATATTTGGAAAATTTTCAACTATTGAATTTTTAAAATTACGTGATGATTTAAAAAAACAAAAATTTGATTTAAATCAAATAAAAGAATATTTTTATCATCAAAGTAAAAGATGGGACTTAAAAAAAAAAGATGGAACCCTAATAATGTTGCCCTCAAAAAAAATTCAATTTTCATTAAGTACTTATAAAAATTTAATTAACAAAAATGAATTTAGTTCAGCTCAAGTTATAGACCTTAGAATACCTAAAACAATAATTGTAACTAATGATTAATAAAAATTATTCAGCAATTGTTGATTTTGGAAAATCTAAATTTAGATTAGGAGTTTTTACAGAAGATTTAAATATTTTATATTCATGTTCAAAAGATATTAATAAAAATTATAGCGTTGATGAAAAAACAAAAATATTAAATTTTATTATTAAAGAAGCTGAAAAAAAAATTTCTAATCATCTTGAAAATATAATCGTATTATATGATTCTCCAAAAATAAATTCTGTAGATATATCTGTAAAGAAAACTTTTGATCAAAAGATATTTTTTAAAGATATTCAATCCTCGATAATTTTAGAAGCAAATGAGTTAATAAAAAATAATTATATTAATAAAAAAATAATTCATATAATTACAAAAAAAAATATTTTAGATGGCAAAGAATTTCCAATGAACTTTAATGATAATTTAAAGTTAAATTCGGTTATTTTAGAATTGAAGTTTATTTTATTACCCAAAGATGAATATGATGAGATTGTAAAAATTGTAAAAAAAAACAATTTACAAATTTTGAATTTTTTTTGTACTAGTTATGTTAAATCTTGCTATTACATAAATTCTTTTAGCAATTACGAATTTATTACTTTTTTAGATATAGGTTGGGAAAAAACTATACTAACATCATTTAATAAAAATAAATTAGAAATTTTAAATAGCATACCTTTAGGGGGCAACCATATAACAAAAGATATTTCAAAAGTTCTAAAAATTGATTTATATGAATCTGAAAGTATAAAAAAAGCTTTAAATAAATCTGAAATAGAGTTTTCTTATGATAACAATTTAAATAATAATAATGATATTTTAGTTAAAGAATTGATAAATAAAAATATTTCTGTAGATTTACTAAAAAAAGTAGTATTAGCAAGAATTCAAGAAATAATTGAATTGGCTTTTAAGGATATAAAATTTTCAGAAAGTTTTAAAAGTACTTCAAATTCAATATTAGTTTTAGTTGGTAATGGTTCTAAGTTTTTACATAAAAATTCGTTTCATTTAGACAATGTATTTAATCTTAAAGAAATTACTTTTTATGATGAATCAGATTTAAATATATGTAAAGCTGGTATTGAATTTAATCAGAGCCGAACAGAAATTAAAATGATTAAAAAAAATAATAAAAAACCTGGTATTTTTGAAAAATTTTTCAACTTTTTCGGGAAGTAATTGTATTTTGTTGTAACATTTATTGTATATCTAAATTTGAGTACTTTTATATAAAGTGCCAAATGTCAATCTTAACTCAAAAAACTATATCAAAAAAAATTTCTATAGAAGGAATTGGAATACATACAGGTGATAAAGTTAAATTAGAAATTTTTCCTTCAAAGCCAAATTCAGGTATAATTTTTAAAAGAACTGATTTAAAAAAAAATAATATTGTTATTCCGAATTTCAAAAATGTAATCGATGCGAAGTTATGTACAACGATTGTAAATGAAAATGGAGTAAAAGTTTCCACTATAGAACATTTAATGGCTGCGTTTTATGGTTTAGGAATTGACAATGCAGTAGTAGAAATAAATTCTCAAGAAGTTCCAATTCTAGATGGATCAGCAAAACAGTTTGTAGAATTGATTAAAAATGCAGGTATTGAGAGTAGTGACCAACCAATTAAACTTATAAAAATAGAAAAAAAAGTTGAGTATAGAGAAGAGCAAAAATTTATTTCAATTAATAAATCGAATGTAAGTTTAGATATTGATTTTGAAATAAAATATAAAAATTCTTTAATCAAAACTCAGAGAAATAAAGTCAATATTTTTGAAGATGATTTAAATGATATTTATAATTCAAGAACTTTTTGTCTTTATGAAGATATTGAAAACTTAAAAAAATTAGGACTTGGAAAAGGTGGAAGTTTAGAAAATGCAATAATTGTTAAAGATGATTCTATAATAAATGAAGGTGGATTGAGAAATAATCTTGAGTTTGTAAACCATAAAATTTTGGATTGTATGGGAGATTTATATTTGAGCGGATATAAAATTATCGGATCTGTTAATTGTTCACATGGTGGACACAGTTTAACTAATAAACTTTTAAGACAAGTTTTTAGTAATCACAAAAACTATTCACTTATTGAGATAAAAGGGAAAAATCTACCCCATTCTTTTGCAGACAAATCATACCTTAAATCGATTGCTTAATAATTAGAAATTTCTTTAAATTCTGTTAAAAAGTTAAAATGTTATTTTTTATCAGATTAAGTTTATTTTTATTAATTATCTTCTTTTTAACATCTTGTGCAAAAGAGGACGAAAAAAAAAGCCTTATTAAAGAAAAAAGCCAGGAACTTCAATTAATAGAAGCTTATAATGAAGGTATAAAAGAGCTTGAAAAAGGAGATGCTATTTATGCTGCTAAAAAATTTAATGAAGTAGAAATTATCTATCCACAATCAATTTGGGCTCCAAGAGCATCATTGATGGCAGCTTATGCTTTTTATTCACAATCTTATTATGATGATGCAATAATTGAATTAGAAAGATTTTTAGATAAATATAGAAAAAATTCTAATAGAGATTATGCATATTACCTATTAGGTCTTTGTTATTATGATCTCATAGTTGATGAAACAAAAGACTTTCGTCGAATTGTAGATGCAGAAAAAAATTTTAAAATAGTTTTACGTGATTATCCGAACACAGAATATGCAATTGATGCAAGTTTTAAATTAGAAGTTATTAGAGAAATATCTGCATCAAAAGAAATGTATTTAGCAAGATATTATCTAGATAGAGAAAAGTGGATACCTGCAAGAAATAGATTCAGAAAAGTAGTTACTGATTACAGTGATACTATATTTATAGAAGAGGCACTCCATAGACTTGTTGAATTAAGTTATAAAGTTGGTCTTGTTGAAGAATCAAAAAAATATGCTTCTTTATTAGGATATAATTACCAATCAAGCGAATGGTATGAAAGAACTTATAAAGTATTTAATAAAGATTATAGATCTTTATCAAAAAAAAAACAAAAAAAAAAAGAAAACAAATTATTAAAAAAATTTAAAGAACTGCTTAAATAAGTATGAGTAGTAATGATTTAAAAAAAAAATATTTTAATCTAATAAATAAAATTCAAAAACATAATAAACTTTACTATGAAAAAAGTTCTCCAATAATATCTGATCAGGATTATGATATTTTAAAACAAAAAATAATTAATCTTGAAAAAAAATATAAATATTTATCCAGCGATCTTTCTCCCTCGAATACTACTGGATTTAAACCATCTAAAGTTTTTACTAAATCAAAACATAAGGTTAGAATGCTATCATTATCAAATGCGTTTAAAAAAGAAGATTTAGTTAATTTTGAAAAAAAAATATTTAATTACCTAAATGATAAAACTAAATTTAATTATAGTGTAGAACCTAAAATTGATGGTATTTCCGCTTCATTAACATATAAAGATGGAAATTTAATATTGGGTGTTTCAAGAGGAGATGGAACCGAAGGAGAATTAATTACTGAGAATCTAAGAACTATAAAAGATATTCCAGATACAGTTTCAGAAAAAAATTTTCCAAAATATATTGAAATTAGAGGTGAAGTTTTTATAAAAAAAAATGATTTTGAAAAATTAAAAAATAATTTTGCAAATCCAAGAAATGCTGCCTCAGGATCATTAAGACAAAAAAATCCACTAGAAACTAAAAAAATTCCACTTAATTTTATAGCCTATACATATGGTTTTATTGAAAATAATTTGTTTAAATTTCAGTCAGACTTTTTGAAAGCTTTGACAGTATGGGGTTTTAAAACAAGCCTTCACAACAAAGTTATTGAAGATATAGAAGGGCTTGTTTTATTTCATAAAGAGTTTGAAAAGAATAGGTTTGAATTAGATTATGATATAGATGGTCTTGTATATAAAGTGAATGATTTAAATTTGCAAAATAGATTAGGATTTACATCAAACGCACCAAGATGGGCAATAGCACATAAATTTTCTGCTAATAACGCTTATTCTGAAATAATAAATATTGATATACAAGTTGGTAGAACAGGAGCGCTAACTCCTGTTGCAAAAATAAAACCAGTTAACATTGGTGGTGTAATGGTTTCTAATGCCACACTTCATAATGAGGATGAAATATATCGAAAAGATATAAGAATTACTGATACAGTTAAAGTTGAAAGAGCAGGAGATGTAATTCCGCATGTAATTGAAGTAGATCTTAAAAAAAGAAAGAAAAATTCAAAAAAATTTATTTTTCCAATTAAATGTCCATCTTGCGGTTCTAAAACAGAAAAAGAATTTAATAAATTAACTAAAAAATTCGATGCTATTAGAAGATGTACCAATGAAGGATATGAATGTGAAAAAATTGCAATAGAAAAAATTAAACATTTTATTTCCAAAGAAGCTTTAAATATTGATGGTTTAGGAAAAAAAGTAGTAGAAAAATTTTGGAATCTAAAATTTATTAGACTTCCTCAGGATATTTTTCATTTAGATTATAAAATAATATCCAAGCTTGATGGGTGGGGTAAATTATCTGTATCAAATTTAAAGTATTCTATAGATAAATCAAAAAATATATCATTAGCAAAATTTATTTTTTCAATTGGAATAAGACATATTGGAATTGAAAATGCTAAATTAATTGCAGATTATGTTAAATCCATAGATAATTTTTTAGAAATTATAAAAAAAAAGAAATTTGATCAATTTTTAAACATTGATGGAATTGGAGATACTCAAATTAATTCTATTAAAAAATTTTTTGAAAACAATACTAATCTAAATGTTTTTATTAAATTAAGCAAAATATTGTCTATAAAAAAAATAGAACAAAATAAAAAAGGAAAATTCCTAAATAAAAATTTTATGTTTACAGGCAAATTGAAAGATATAAGCAGAGCAGAAGCAAAATCATTAGTTGAAAAAAATTCTGGATCTATAGTTAGTGCTGTTAATAGAAAACTTAATTTTTTAGTTATTGGAGAAAAACCAACAAAAAAGAAAATAGATCAAGCAAATAAGTTAGGATTAAAAATTTTATCCCAAAAAGAATGGCTCAATCTTCTAAATTAAACTTATTAACCATTTTTTTTCATTTTTATTTAAATATGGTGAAATTTTTAAATATATTTCTAAATGGTAATTAAAAAGATAATCTTTTTCATAATCTTTTAATAATTTAAAGTTAATTAAATCTTTTTCTATAGGTGCAAATGTTAAATTTTCAAACATTAGATTTCTTTTTATTTTTTTAATAAAAACTAAATTTTCTATTCTAATGCCAAATTTATTTTCAAGGTAAAAACCAGGCTCATTACTTAAAATCATACCTTCTTTTAATTCAATTTTGTTATTTTTTGATATACCTTGTGGACCTTCATGAACATTTAAAAAAAAACCAACTCCATGACCAGTTCCATGACGATAATCTAGTCCTAAAAAATTCAAACTTTTTCTAGCTATTTTATCAATTGTATGTCCATTTTTTTCTTTTTTAATATTAGTTAATGCTACCGCAATATGTCCTTTTAGCACTCTTGTAAAAATTTCTTTAATTTTTTTGGATGTATTGGAAAAACAAATTGTTCTTGTTACATCGGTAGTACCCCATTTATATTGTCCACCAGAATCTAATAATAACAAATCTTTTTTATTTAGTTTTCTATTCGATTCATAAGTAGGTTTATAATGTATAATTGCCCCATTGGGTCCAGATCCAGCGATTGTATCAAAACTTGGGTATAAATAATTTTTTGATTTTTTTCTAAATTTTTCTAATTTTTTTTCTACATCTAGCTCTGTAAGATTATTTGATTTTTTATTTTTGATCCAATATAAAAACTTTGTTAAAGCTATTCCATCTTGAATATGTGCTTTCTTCATATTTTTTATTTCTATTTTATTTTTTACTGACTTTAAATTATAAATTGGATCAGATCTAAAGTTTACATTAAACTTAGATTTAATTAATTCTTCACTTAATACCGAGCAAGTTTGACTATCTATGCTGAAATTACCTTTTTTTATAGAACTCAATATGTCAAAAAAATCCTCTTCATTATGAAAAGATATTTTTAAATTATTAATTTTTTTTTTTATATTTCTTATTTTAAAAATAGGTGAAAAAAAATAAATTTTTTTTTTATTAGATATAATTAATTTGCAATTAGCCACTGGTGAATTAGGAAGATCTTTCCCTCTTATATTTAATAACCAACAAACATTTTCCCCAGCGCTGACAAATAAATAATTAACTTTTTTTTTTTTTAATATTTTTGTTAATCTACTTATTTTTGATTCTAAATTTTCTCCTGTCACATTTTTATTTAAAAAATAAAAAAGATTATTTTTATTAAAATTATTTTTTTTTTCAGCAAAGATATTTTTGTTTATTGGTGTTAAAATTGCAT
>CACANV010000023.1 GCA_902533955.1 uncultured Pelagibacteraceae bacterium | reverse complement strand
TATTAATTCGCTGTTATAGCTTTTATTATTTTTAAACATTGAAAACAAAGACATAACAAATCCTGGTGTACAAAATCCACATTGTGATCCATGAAATTTTACCATCGCTTCTTGAACTGGATGAAGTTTTCCATCTTTGGAAACCAAATCTTCTACAATCAATAGTTGTTTGCCATTCAAAGACGGAACAAATGCAATACAAGAATTAATTGAACTATATTTTATCTCATTGCTAACTAACTCACCCAAAACAATAGTGCATGCTCCACAACCACCTTCTGAGCATCCCTCTTTAGTTCCAGTTTTTTTTAGTTCAGTTCTAATATAATTAAGAATTGTTTGATTTGGATCAGGGTTTTTAATTTCTAAAATCTTATCGTTTAATAAGAATTTTATTGAACTTGATATCACTTAACTACCTCTATAAGTGGAATAACTCCAAGGTGAAACTAGTAAAGGAACGTGGTAGTGTTCTGATGGATTAGAAATGCCAAATCTGATTACAACATCATCAAGAAATGGAACATCTTTAGCTGCTGATATATTTTTAAAATAATCTCCAATATAAAAAATTAATTCATATTTACCTTTAATAAAATTCTCTCCTTGCACCAAAGGTGAGTCTGCCCTACCATCATTGTTAAGTTTTACTGAAGTTATTTTTTTTCTTTCCGAATTGCTTATATAATATAATTCGACAGAAATTCCTTTGCCAGGTTTGCCAGAATATACATCCAAAACATGAGTTGTTAGCTTTGTCATAAGATTATAGTATCATTTAATTTTTAAACTTAAATTATTAAAACTTATATGAGAACAATAGATAACATTAATGATCTAAACAAGTCTGATTTTTTATCAATATTTGGTAATGTTTTTGAAAAAACTGAGTCTGTAGCTTTAAAGGCTTTTGAATTGAAACCATTTAAGGATTTTGATGATATTATTGCCAAGATGCTAAATATATATGAAGGTTATGAAAGAGGTAAAATATTAGAAATTTTAAACTCTCATCCTGAATTAGCTGTAGCAAAAAAATTAACCTCAGAGTCAAAATCAGAACAAGCTTCTGCAAAATTAAATGAATGCTCAGATGAAGAATATGAGGAATTTAAAAAATTAAATATTGAATATAAAAAAAAATTTGGATTTCCATTTATCATTGCAGTTAAAGGTAAAAATAAAAATGAAATTTTAAATAATTTTAAAAAAAGAATTCAAAATGACTTGAATAGTGAGTTTATTGAAGCTAAAAATCAAGTAAAAAAAATAGCATCTTTTCGTTTAAAAGATATTCTATCTAATTAATTATATTATTTTAAAGTTATTAGTTTTATTCAGTAGCCTTATAAACGTAATGGGATACGGCATTTATTTCTTCTGTGGATAACATTCCTTCAAAAGCCGGCATAACTCCAATTCCATTAGTAATCGCCAATATTATCCTATTAAGATCTGGCCTTATTTCGTCTAAATTGGGTCCAATATTTGCTTGAGAACCTGCATCACTAAGACTATGACAAGATGCACAAGTTCCTTGTTCTAAAAAAATTTCTTTCCCTTTTTGAAAAAGCTCGTCAGCAAATAATTTTTGAGTATTCGTTAGTAAAATAAACAAAAAGATTAGTTTTAAATACAAGATAAATTGTAATTTTTTCTTCATAAAATTTGGTATCATAAATAGAAAAAATTAAAAAGGAGATTTTATAATGAAAGGTTATTGGATAAGTCTATATACTAAGATAGAAAATCAAGATAATTTAAAAAAATATGCTGAAACAGTAACTCCTATAATCAAAAGTTATGGTGGCGTTCCTCTGGTAAGAGGAGGAAAAAATATTGCTTTTGAAGGTGAAAGCTTTTTACGAACGGTAATTTGGGAATTTCCTAATTATGAGAAAGCTTTGGAGTGTCATAATTCTAGAGAATATAAATCTGGCTGGGATTTAGCAAAAAAAACAACTACAAGACACATGCAGGTTATAGAAGGATTTAGTATTGAATAGGTTCGTTATCTATTGATCTCCACAAATACCATGTTGCTACGGAACAATAAGGAGAAAATTTTTTTTTAAGTTTATTTACAAAATTTTCTGGAGGTAAATATTTTTTTTTATAATTATTAGAAATTGCTCTTAATAATCCAATGTCTTGAACTGGCCAGATGTTTGGTCTGTTATAAGTAAACAATAATATCATTTCAGCAGACCATCTTCCAATTTGTCTTAATTCCGAAAGATATTGAATAGCTTCTTCATCATTCATATTATTTATTAAACTAGGATTAAATTCTTTATTAACATATTTTTTTGCTAGCTCTTTTATGCCCATTATTTTTTGCCTACTAAGACCACATTTTTTTAGTTTTGACGTTGTAATTAAGTTAACTACTTTTGGATTTATTTTTCCCTTACAAGCTAAGTTAAACTTTAAAAAAACAGAATTAGCTGCAGCAACACTTATTTGTTGACCAATAATACTTTTACAAAGAGAGAAAAATACATCCTTTCTAGTTGTTAAGTTGTTATCTGAATATTTATTAATCAATTTTTTCATTATTTTATCTTTTTTTTTTAGATAGCGCTTAGCACTATTCCAGTATTTGGGACTTTTACTCATGGCGAGAAGTTGAAACTAAACGTTTAAGATAAACTTCTCTTCTAAAAATTATAATTGATGAGAAAATAACTAATGCAGAACCTATAAGTGTTTTTATAGTTGGAACTTCACCCCAAAATAAATAACCAAATATTATAGCAAAAACTAAAGCTAAATATTTAAGTGGTGTAACTAACGAAACTTCCGAAAATTTATATGATTGAGTGAGCCATAAATTTGCCAAACCTCCTAGAATTCCCACCATGGATAACAAAAATAAATCTTTAAAACTGGGCAGAATCCATCCTTCTGTAAAAATACTAAAAATACTTAAAATAAAAATCGAAATTGAAAAGAACAAACCAATAAGCCAAACTGGTTCGGTTGATGATAATTGTCTTATTGCTATTGCAACATATGAAAGTCCTAAACAAAATATTATTGGATATAAATAATATATGTTGAGAGAACTATATCCTGGTTCAGAAATTACTATGATGCCAACAAAACCTACTATTACTGCCATCCACCTATATAATCCAACTTTTTCATTTAAAAAAAATATTGAAAGAATTGTAGTAAATATTGGTGCCGCAAATGTAATACTGACTACCGTAGCTAGAGGAAGTTTTCTTAAAGCAATAAAAATTGCTACAATAGCAATTAATCCAGCTATACATCTTTTGAAATGAAGAAAGGGTCTTTTAGTTTTATAAAAATCAAAATATCTATCTTTGGGTATTAAAAATAATATGGGGATCACGCCACATAAACCTCTAAAAAATAACACCTGTCCAACTGGGTAATCTTCTGACCATTTAACAATTACATCCATAACCGAAAATGCACAAACAGAGATAAACATGTACAAAAAGCCTAATTGATTTTTGGAAAGCATGAATATAACTTTAAATTAATTAAATTATTATTCAATGGAAATAGCAGTTTTAGCTTTAGGATGTTTTTGGGGACCCGAAATTAAGTTTAGTAAAATTGATGGGATAATTAAAACTGAAGTGGGTTACTGTGGTGGTAATAGCCCTCAAACTACTTATAAAGAAGTTTGTACTGGTACTACTAACCATGCTGAAGTAGTAAAATTGGAATTTGATAATAAAATAATTTCTTATTCCAAAATTTTAGAACATTTTTTTGAATTTCACGATCCAACAACATTAAATGTGCAAGGACCAGATAGAGGAACACAGTATAGAAGTGAAATTTTTTATTTAAACGATGCGCAAAAACAAATCGCTGAAAAAGTTATAGATGATGAAAATAAAAAACTTTCTGGAAAAGTAGTTACAAAACTATCATTATTAAAAAATTATTGTCCTGCAGAAGAATATCACCAGAAGTATCTTGAAAAGAGATAAAATGTCTTTGGTTGATTCAGGCTGGTTAGAAAATAATATAAATAATATAAAAATATTAGATTGCTCTTGGCATATGCCAAATGTTAACAGAAATGGTTATGATGAATATCTTAAACAACATATTCCAGGTGCTATCTTTTTTGATCTAGACAAAAATTCTGATGCGAAAACAGATCTGCCTCACATGTTGCCCAAGGCATCTATTTGGGAGGAAATTTTATCCAATCTAGGAATATCTAATGATGATAGGATAATAATTTATGACAACTCTGACGTTTTAAGCTCATGTAGATGTTGGTATAATTTTCTCTATTTTGGTCATGATCCAAATCTTGTTAGTGTGTTAGATGGCGGTTTAAAAAAGTGGATCTTAGAAAATAAAGCGGTTAACAGTAACAAAATCAAAATACAAAAATCAAAATACAAATCCCAAGAAAATAAAAATTTAGTTAAAAATAAAAATCAAATTGATTCAAATATTAATATAAAAGATTTTTTTGTTGTGGATGCAAGAAGTAGAGAAAGATTTGAAGGAAAAGTTCCAGACCCAAGGAAAAATGTTAGAAGTGGATCAATTCCAAATTCGTTTTGTTTGCCATTTAAAGAAATTTTAAATGAAGATAATACATTTAAAAAAACAGAGGAAATTTCAAAAAAATTTATGCAAATAATTGATATTAAACATAATAATATTGTATTTTCTTGTGGTTCTGGTGTGACTGCGTGCGTTTTAGCTCTTGCATATTCCTTAGTAAATAATAAATATTCTCCTAAAATTTATGATGGCTCTTGGGCTGAATATGGCAAAATCTAAATTATGAAAACATCTACAAAAATAACAAGCATAATAATTATATTTTTCTTAATCATTGCAACCGTAATTATCGGAAGAACAATGATTGGAAATCACTTCAAAAAAAAATTTAGCAAAAGACCCCCTCCGGGAATAATAGTAACTACTACACAAGAAAGAGTTTTTGAAAATCTTATCAGCTCATACGGAACTGCAACTCCAATTAAAACGCAATCATTTAAAATTGAAAAGTATGAAATACTAAAACCAATAAATTTTAATCAAAAAGTTAAAAAGGGAGATGTTATTGCTAATCTTAAAAATAGAAAAATTATTGCTCCATTTGATGGTATTATTGGTAAAAGAGATTTCTCTCAGGATATAGAAGTTTCAAAATCTTCAATACTAATTAATCTTGAGGATACTAGTTCAATTTATTGTGATGTGGATATACCTGAAATTTTTGTACCATTCATTAAAGTAGGTTTGCCAGTTGATATAAAATTTTCTGGTTATAAAAATAAAATTTATAAAGGAGAGATTAACTCTTTTGCAAGCAGGATAAGTGAAGACACAAGATCTTTAGCTACAAGAATAAAGATGGAGAATATATCTGGTGAAATACTACCTGGTTCATTTCTAGAAATTTCAATTAAATATGATGTAAGAGACGGTTTAAGTGCACCTGATACAAGTACTATAGTCGAAGGTGAAAATGTATTTATTTATAAAGTTAATGAAAAAAACAAAGTAATGAAAACAAAAGTAACTATAGGTGATAGATATTTGGGCTTTGTAGAAATTTTAGATGGATTAAATAATGGTGATAAAATTGTTGCAGAAGGAACAAAAAAAGTTAGACCAAATCTAACTATAAGGCCAATTGAAAAAGGTGCTAAAAAAAAACAAGGAAACTCTAGTTGGGGCAAGAAAAAAAAATCAAAAAAAGGTGAAGCAAAAAAAGGTAAATTTGATTGGTTAAAAAATATTTTTAAAAAATCTGAAAAAGAAAAAAAATAATTAAATGTATATAACTGAAGTTAGTATTAAACGACCTGTTGTGGCTTGGGTTATGTCTTTAATCTTAATTATTTTTGGTATATTTGTTTTTTCAGAGTTGCCAGTAAGAGAGCTTCCTAATGGTATTCAGCCTCCTGTGGTTCAAGTTCAAACAGATTATAAATCTGCATCAGCAGAAATAGTTGATGAAGAAATAACTCAAAAACTTGAAGATGTTATTGGTGGAGCAGAAGGTATTAAAAATATTGACTCAAGCTCTTTAAATGGAAGAAGCAGAATTAATATTCAATTTAATACAGATATAGACTTGGACGATGCAGCAAATGATATAAGAGAAAGAGTTGCTCGTGTTGTGGATAATTTACCAAGTGAATCAAATCCACCACAAATTTTAAAACAAGCAGCGGGTTTCACGACTACTATGTGGGTAGCACTTTCATCTCCTAATTGGGATGATCTAGATCTTGGAGATTATGCTGAAAGATATCTTATAGATGCATTTTCAAGTGTACCAAATGTTGGTAGAATTTTAGTTGGTGGATTAAGAGAACTTAGTGTCAGAGTTTGGATAGACCCAATTAAATTAGCAGCAAATAATCTAACGATTCAAGAAGTAGAAAGAGCTTTAAGGAACGAAAATATTAACCTTCCCGCAGGAACATTAGAGGCAAATAATAAAGATTTAACTCTAAATATTGATAAATCTTACACTAACATAGACACAATAAGGCAGCTTCCTCTTAGAAAAAATAAAGACAAAGTAATAATTCTTTCTGATGTTGCAAATGTTGAATTTGGCCCTGTTTCAGAAAAAACATTATTCAAAGCACAAAGAAAAAATGCAATGAATTTAAAAACTGTTGGAATTGGAATTTATGCAAAAAGTGGGGCTTCAACGGTAGAACTGTCTAAGCAAATAAAAGTCAAAATTAAAGAACTTAATAAAAATTTGCCAGATGGATTAAAATTAGAAGTAGCATTCAATAGAGCTACCTACATTGGTGCTGCAATTGAAGAGGTGTATAAAAGTTTGATTATTGCTTTTGTTTTAGTTGTTTTAATTATTTATCTTTTTCTAGGTAATCTTAAAGCTGTAATTGTGCCAGCTGTAGCATTACCAGTTAGTTTAATTGGTTCATTTCTTGGGTTATACATATTTGATTTATCTATAAATATTTTTGTATTACTAAGTTTTATTTTAGCAATTGGAATAATTACTGATGACTCTGTAATTATGACTGATGCTATTTATACAAGGATAGAAAATGGAGAAACACCATTAGTTGCCGCATATAAAGGTTCTAAACAAATTACTTTTGCTATTATTGCAACTACATTGATTTTAGTTGCAGTATTCTTACCTTTAATTTTTATAAAAGGAATTTCTGGAACATTATTTAAAGAAACTGCAATAGCATTATCCTTCTCTATTGTGGTGTCATCTTTTGTTGCATTAACTTTATCTCCAATGCTAGGGAGTAAGTTCTTAAATAAAAAAGATAAAATTAATTTTTTCGTAAAAAAATTTAACAATGGGTTTATATCTTTTACTGGATTTTATATTGATTCACTTCAATATTGGATTAATAAGCAAAAAACTATTTCAATATTTATAATTTTAATCATTTGTGCATCTGCATATCTTTTTAATTTTTCAAAAAAAGAGTTATTACCGATGGAAGATAGAGGCTCTTATTTAATAATAGGATCAACTGATGAAGGGAGCTCATTTGAATACACTCAAGAAAAAGCTCAAATAATCGAGAGTAGAATATTGAGGCTATTGCAAGCAGATGGTAGCCCGTATAAAAGACTAATAATGAGAGTTCCGGGTTTTGGTAGATCTGCAACAACCTATAATTCATTTATTATAATTGCTTTACTAGACGAATGGAAAAACAGAGAAAAAAGTAGCCAAACTGTTCTTAGAGAAGCAATTGGACAAGTAGTTTCGGTACCTGAAACTTTTGCTTTCCCAATATCTCCACAAGGAATAAGAGTTTCGAGTTATAACAAACCTGTACAAATGGTTATTTATGGATCTAGTTATGAGGAACTTGAAGAAATCAAAAGCAATGTTTTAAGAGAACTTAGAAAAAATAGAAACATGTTTAGAATAGATAGTGATTACACAAAAAATAAACCCGAAGTTAAATTAATCACAAATAAAAATCGAGCTAATGATTTAGGTGTATCTACTGAAAATATTGGAAGAACTCTTGAGACTTTATATGGTGGAAAAAGAGTAACTTCTTTTAGTAAAGAAGGAAGAGAATATCCAATAATATTACAACAATATTTAGCTGACAGAAGAGACAAAGATGGGTTATCAAAAATTTTTGTTAGATCTGAAACTACAGGCAAACTAGTTTCTGTTGCAAGTCTTGTAGAATTTGAAGAAAAGGGAACTGCAGAAGCATTACCAAGATATAATCGTCAGAGAGCTATTACTATTTCAGCAGCACTTTCTGAGGATTATACATTAACAGAAGCAATAAAATACCTGGAAGATGTTATGATTAAAGTTGCTCCTCAAAATCAGATTACATGGAAAGGAAAATCAGAAGAATTAAAAGAAACAACAAATGAAATATATTTAATTTTTGCACTTGCACTATTAACTGCATACTTAGTAATGGCGGCAACATTTAATTCTTTTGTTCACCCATTTATAATTATCCTAACCGTTCCACTTGCAGTGTTTGGAGGGTTAGTTTTTATTTTACTTTTAAATAGTTCAGTTAATATATTTTCACAAATTGCTTTAATTATTCTAATTGGTATTTCAACAAAAAATAGTATTTTAATTGTAGATTATACTAACCAGATAAGAACAACTGGAGTTAAAATTGATGATGCTTTGATAAAAGCTTGTCGGCTTAGAATTCGACCGATCATAATGACTTCTCTGAGTACAATGATAGCAATGCTTCCACTGGTTATCGGAAATATTGGTCCTGGAGCTGGTGAAGGATCAAGATTAGCTGTTGGTTCTACAATTTTAGGGGGAATGATAATTTCAACTTTCTTTACCTTGTATGTAACTCCCACAATGTATTTATTTCTAGCTAAAAATACTAAACGTATTGATGCTGTAGATATTGAGTTAAAAAAACAATTAAATTAAAAAATAATATATTTTCTAGTTGTTAAAGATTTACTACATTTAGCAAGTTGACTTTTATATTTATTAGATTGATTTTCAACTTTTTTTGCAAGTAATATAATTTTTTGCTTTTGTTTAAAATTTTTATAATTTCCCCATCCCTCGTGATAGGCAATATATTGTCTAAAAGCATCTTTTTTAGAAATTTTAAGAATTTGTTCGCTTTTACTCGTATACCATCCAATAAAATCAACGCTATCTTTAAACCTAGTTCTTGTTGCTAATTTATTTCCAGTTTCTTCTTTATATTGTTTCCATGTTCCTTTTACTGCCTGTGAATATCCAAAAGAGCTTGATGGTCTTTTATATGGAACAACTTTAAATAGTTTTTTTCTTGGAGGTTTAGCTAACCAATCAAAATCAGATTCCATTTTGATGATTGCTAACTGAAGATAAATAGGTGTTCCCCATTTTTTTTCAGTTTTTACTGCATGTTTATACCAAAGATATCTTTCAGAAAATATTGAACAACCATCTGCAGTATTTTGAGGAATAGATGAGCAGGCAGAAATTAAAAAAAATATAAGTAAAAATAATTTTTTCATTTTTCTTCTCTAACTTTTTTTTTCCATATCCATGGATATTCAAACTCCATATTCCAAAAACCTAACTTTTTGATCTTTGCATATTCTTGATCTTTAGCAAATTTTCCTTTTGAATAGTAGGGCCAATCAAAAGCGTAACCATTTCTTACCATAAAAACAGATAGACTTTCATCTTTTACAAAGCACTCACCTACTGATCTTTTATATCTGTCTTTATTTTTTTCAATTTTACAATTTACAGAATTATTTCCGATTTTTTTTATCAACTTATTTTTAGAAATTTGTCCACAAAAAATTTCTTTATTATCTTCTATGCAGGTTTGTTTTTTTCCCATGAAATAACTTTCAGGAGCATCAATTCCACCAAAACGAATTTTTTCACCATTTATCTTTATTGTATCCCCATCCATTACAATAGCTTTTCCTGTGGTGACATTCTTTATATCGCTATAAGAAAATGAGAAAGAAAATAAAATTATTAATATAAGACTACTTAAAGTCAGACTTTGCTTTTTCATTAAGCTCGTCCATTTTTTTTCGAATATCCTCATCTGATATATTATGATCTTTTAAATCTTCTTTTACCTTTCTAAAGACATCCTCATCACCTGCTTCAGCAAAATCTGCTTTAATTACTGATTGTATATATTCTTTTTCCTGATCAGAGTTATAACCTAAAATTTTTGAAGCCCATTCACCAATATACTTGTTTCTACGAGCGCTGACTTTAAATTGCAATTCTTCGTCATGAACAAATTTTTTTTCAAAACCTTTTTTTCTTTCATCGAATGAACTCATTTTGATCTCCTAAAAGTAAATAATTTAT
>CACANV010000022.1 GCA_902533955.1 uncultured Pelagibacteraceae bacterium | reverse complement strand
TTTTGCAGAATGACTCATTGAACTTGCAATTTTATTAAGTGCAGTTGAAGGTGTAGGGGTCGAAACTCCTGCAAAAACATAAGAGTTAAAAAGTAAAACTATAAAAGTGGTTTTAATTATAAATAATATTTTTTTCATTTTAATTTGTTACCATTGCTTCATATCCCGGGGTAGTAATATTTATAGAAGTTATTCCATCTGAAAGTATTAAATTTCCAGGGATCATTCCTAAACTATTTTCAGGTCCTGGCCCCAGTAAAACTACAGTGCTCTTATTGTCAGATTCTGATAGCACAACAAATTCTGTACCACGAGCTCCTAGAGTGCCTGATGGAATTTTAACTTCTAAGTTATCAGGATTTTTATTACTAATTTGACCTGTTATAAATTTTACTGTTCCAGACTTAACGTTTGAAACAAAAGAGCCTTCATGGTTTGATGGATCATATATAAATTCATCAATTGTTAACTCTGTATCTTCACCAAGTGTTAATACTGTCTGATCTAAAAATAATATTTGAGCATTCGATTGTGCCTCTGAAATTATTGTGTCTCCGTAAAATATTTTTGAACCATTAATTAGTTTTTCATTATTTTGATTTTTAATATTTCCAATAGCCGCTCCTATTACTCCTATAAATTCAGAAGTGCTAGCATTTACAGTATTTGCTCCTATAAAAAATATGAATAAAAAAACAAGCTTTTTAAAATAGTCCATTTAAATTAATTCTTTTTGTTAAACCTACAGTGATATAATTTCTTTCAATATCATTGTTTAATATATTGGAACTTACATCAGACCGTTTAAGATTTAAAGTATAAAATATACTATTGTCAACTTTAGATTTCTTAGTAAAAGGTAGTATTTTATTTAGTTGGCCATCCAAAGAAAGCACTGTAACTAGACTTTCATCGTTTCTTATTATTGATGAGCTGACAAAAGATTCTATTTTGTCATAATCATTTTCAAGGTATGTGCTTCTTAATTTGAAAGTTCCAATTGGCAATATTTGTGAATATAAAAGAGTAATGCCTTTTGTGTCATAGCTATCAAACTCTTTTATATACTCGCTTCTGTTTAAAATTAGTTTTGTTCCAAACTGAATTTTATTTGTAAAATTAAAATTATGTCTGATGAAACTAGAATAAACACTATTATTATTATCATTAGCTGTATCAAAAGTTATATTATCTTTGTAGTGAGTATTGGAATATCCAACGCTATAATTGAAATTGTTTTTTTCGTTAAGAATAAATGTATTGTTTATTCCAGCTCCTAATGTTTGATAATCTTCTTGTCTTCTATAATTTGGTTTATTCCAATAAACATATGGTGAAATGTAATGATCGCCTAATACCTTAAAATAACTCAACGAAGATGAAATAACATCACTGTCACCTTTCACTTTTTTTTCTATTGTATTTATATCTATGCCCAAATTAAAAAAAAATGACGAACTATCATCAATATTTTTACCAATAGTTAGTGCGCTTGCTCTAGTATGGGTTTTGTCTTTTTCAACAATTAATGTTCCATCAACTTCTGGATATGGGATCTTATTTCCCTCTTGTAATAATTGTCTAGTTTTTGTCACGCCACTTATATTGTCTTCTTCAGTTAGAGAATATTTTAAATCTAAATAAGCAAACCATTTGCTTTCTTTTTTCTCTTTAACAGTATCAGCCAATAGTTTTGCTATTACTTCTTTTGTTTCATTTGGCGTGTTAGGATCATCCATCATTGTTCTAACCATTAGATCAACTTTAACAGCTGAGTCCATTTTAACTAAAATTGATAACAAATATAATTTGATCTCTAAACTTTCAGGATAAAGCATGCTTAACCTTTCAAGAGTAGCAATAGTTAATTTAAGATTTCCAGAACTTTCCTGTTGTTTTGCGTAATTTAAATTCAATTCAAGATCTGTAGGATTGTCTAATATTTCTTTATAAGAAATTATTGCCCCAAAGACATTTGTTATATAAAATAAACTAATTATAACCAATATAATTTTCCTCATTATTTTCCCACTAAAAACTACTTCTGAAAATTTTTAAATTTTCTGAACGAATTAATATAATTATACTGATTAATATATATAATTGTTGATAAAGAACTATCGATAAATTATCAATAAAAGCGTATCTACTTACTATCAAACTGAAATACCTAAACATGTTATATCGTCTCTTAAATTTATATTATTTTTTGAGAGTAAGCTTGTTACATGATCTATTAAAATTTTTGGATTTCTAGAATTTAAAGACTTAATTTCATTTTCAAGTCCTGGCACTGTTAGTTCCTTGTCTTTATCGACGTAACCTTCTGTTACACCATCAGTATAAATTAAAATTGTTTTGTCTTTAATATTCATAGTGCTTGTTTTAAAAAAAGATTCAGCTTTTGCTTGCATTAATCCCATCGGCGGCAAAGTAGATTTGACATAATTGAAATTAAAATTTTCATCTAATACCATCATTGGTTCATGTCCCATATTTACAAATTCCATTTCTTTTTTCTCAATATCAATTTTGCCTAAAATTGCCGTTATGAACATTGCTTGATATGAAGAGTCCTTAACTTGATTATTAATGAATAAAGCTGTTTTAGAAACAGATGAATTCATTTTAGTTAAAGATCTAAAAACTGCAGCTGCATTTGCCATTAAAATTCCAGCTTTTATTCCTTTACCAGTAACATCTCCAAGAATAAAAAAAATTTCATTATCATTAACTTTATAATAATCATAATAATCTCCTGAAACATCTTTTGCAGGAGTATTCCTAGCATAAATATATTTTTCAATTTCTTTGTTGTTAGGAAATAATTTTTTTTGAACTTCGCCAGCTATTTCTCTTTCTTTTTTTAGTAAAAGCTGCTTTTTTTCATTTTCTACAGCAAGAATATTTTCATCTAAATATCTAAAATATAGAGAAGTCATAAAAATAATAGTTCCACAGATAGTATTGAATAATGAATCTATATAATAATTATATTGAAAAAATATTATACTTATTAAATTTATTAATAAAAAATATCCAACAAAAAAAATTATACTAAACTTTGGTTTTATTTTTATTGGTACTAAAATAAGAAAAATCAAAGCTAATAATAAAATAATATTTTCGATAATTAATGTATTTACACCTTTAATAATTGTGTCACTATTTAAAATATTATCTATTGTATGAGCGTGTACCTCAACACCTGGTACAACCTTGCCATTTGCTATTTTTACAATATCAAAAAGAGCCTGGGCTGAAGATCCTATTAAAATAATATTATTTTCAATTCTTTTTTTATCAAAATTATTATCAATAATATCAACTGCGGAAATATAATTTTCCTTTGCGAAATTTTTAAATTTAATATTCATTATTGCATTTTTATCTGCAGGAATTATATTTTTTCTGGTTTTAATGACCTTAATTCCTGCATCATCTGTCTGAATTAACAAATTTTTTTGGTTGTTAGATACTCTAACTGACTCCAAACTTAATGAGGGCCAAACTTTATCATCTATATTTAATAAAACTGGAACTGATCTAATAATTCCGTCAATGCTTGGTATAAGTGAGATAGAGCCTATTCCTGAAGCTGAATTATTAATATCTTCTAAGGAAGTAATTTTATTTTTAAATTTATAAAGATAATTTCTTGGATCTTCGCCTTTGGTAATTATTGTAAGTTTTGGTTTTGAGTTATTTTCAACCAAACTATCTTTAGTCTCACCAATAATTGCTAAAATAGACTTTGAATTTTCTAAACTTTTATTAAATATTTTGTTTGTATTTAATACTTTAACATTTTCAAATTGATCATTTTCTTTTTGCAATTGCAAAAGTAAATCTTGTGGGTTTTGCCTATCCTTTTCGCTAAAAACCATATCAAATGCAATTGCTGCTGGGTTATGAATATTTAAATTAGAAAGTATTTTGGAATAAATATCTCTTCTCCAAGGAAATTGTCCAATTTTTGCAATACTCTTTTCGTCTATATCTACAATAGTTATATTTTTAACATCCCCTCTAACAAAAATTTTTTGATAAAAGTCATAATTTATAAAAGAAATTTTTTGAATTAGAGTAGGATTAATTAATTTTAAAATAATTAATATTAATGAGATTAAACCTAAATAAATAAATTTATATTTCATTTTATCACAATGTTTTGCTTAGCATAATTCCAATAGTTCTATCAGGCATTTCATTTTTTAAATCATAATCAAAATTAAATTTGAGATCAAAATCATTAATTTTTTTTGTTATATTAAAACTAGTAGTTATATTTTGCTCCCCTTCTAGAGATAACGCATAATCTGTTTTTTTTTTATTTGATACGTAGCCTAAGGCAAAATATATTGAATCAGAGTGACCACTGTCTTTACCTTGGTTTCTTTCATAATTGGTTATTAAAGAAAAACCATTACTATTTGATAAATCAAAACCAATGCCTGATCTTAAATTATGTGTCGCTTCATTACTAACATCCAAAGTATAATTTGTTGCGGGGTCTGATATATATGAAAGTGTAGCATCTGTTGAAGGGCTAAAATTTCCATTATATTCTAAACGTCCAATTCTTTTTAAAGTAAAACTTTTTAAATGAATAGTATCATCAAGCATCATCCCAATCGATGCTATTCCAGTTATAATTTCATGCTTATAATATCTTAAAGGATTAACACCATTTTCATTATAACTACCAAGCTCAGTGTAACCAAGATCAATTCTTCCAGTAGGATTAAAGTTAAAATTACTGCTATCGAATATTTTATTAAAATTAATTGTGCTATAAACTTGTTTGCCGTGCCTTTCGCCGGTTAAGGTATTAGAATTTTTCTTCCTAATATGATCTGTTTTTAATCTACTGACGCCAAGGATACCATCTACAAAATTATTATCATTTTTAGCAACTGTCCCATACAAACTTAAGCTAAATGCATCTGTATCAAGTGACGTTCCTGAAGAACCTACATCAACTTCATCTTTACCAATTCTAAGAGCAGCACCATACATCCTATCGTCATTAACTCTATTATCTGCACCAATAGTTACTCCATTTGTATCTATTTCTTTCGCAGAAGATGCTAGTCCTTCACCTATCTTGCCAATGCTAATATCACCCTCGCTCCATATAAACCAATTATTTGGTAGCTTTTTAGGAATTTTATTTTGAGCAGCTGAAGCGGGAATTATATTTGTTAGAGATGCAAGCATAGCATTAGAAAATTGAAATTTAATATTTTGATTTGTTAAATCATCTTTATCTTTATGTCTTCTTAACCATTCAATACGATGCATTACCGTAGTTGTTGTTTGTTTAATTACTCGATGTGACATTTCAACTTGAGCTTCGATAGATCCAACAAGATCTTTATCATTAAGAAGAGGATTGGATTGACCTGTAGAAAAATTACAAGTTGTTGAGTCGTTAATGCCTGCATAAGAAAGATTGCTTGCATCATCAAATGCTGTAGAGTCAATAGTGATATAATAATTTGTATCTACCTCAAATGTAGTTGAAACATCAACACTTATTGAAGTGGTTCCTGTGCCGGTTACACTAGAACCAGTGACATCAATTGTTTCAAAAACTGAATCGTCAGAAGATTTTTTTATTACAATATTTCCACTCTCAACATCTACAGCTTCGCTAAATGTTAATACAATATTATCATTAAGACCTACGCCTATGGCACCATCGGCAGGAGAGCAAGATGATAGGGTTGGTCCACAATCAACTATTCCATATGGACAATCTAAACTATACTGTAAAATTCTCTCTCTTAAAACTGTGTTGTTCTCCCATCTGCTAAAAGTGGCATAAAATTTTGTCCCATCACCATTAAATTCCATGTAATTGGCTACTCCAAAAGTACTACCACCTAATTCAGTCTTATAATCATCAGTCATGTCAATACTTCCTAAATGTGTAATAGTAGAAGACAAATCAAAACCAGTTGACAAACTGTATTGATGTATAGTGTCTTTGCCTCTATTAACTACAAACAATAATGTTCCATCGTCATTAAATCGCATACCATGGGAACCTCCGCCTTCTGCTATACCTTCGCTAAAATCAGAAGTAAAAGTATATGACTGACCTGAATCTGAAGCTGTACTAATATCAAAGCCTGTTGTTAAATGTAACTCATATATCTTATTGCTCTTGGTAGTAATGAACATTTTTGTGCCATCTGAATTAAAATCCAATCCTAAAGCTTCGTTGTCACCAAGATCAATACTACCGCTACCGTCTATCTCAATTCCATCTTTGTTATTTTGCATTTCTGAAATGTCATATGCGGTATCTAAAATTACTTCACAAATATCTCTGTCGTTACTGTTATTTAGTTCATTAGTCATAATAAGTTTTGAGCCATCATTATTAAAATGTAAATCTCCTGGCTGTTGAAATTGTTGATTAGCATGGCATTTACTTCTAATACCTTCTTCGCTATTAAATAAAACTGTGCCTGAAATATCCCAAGGAGTGCCTAAGTCATACTCAAAAATATCATCTGTACTACTATCAGCGCTATCGTTTGTTTTTGAATGCATTATATACATTTTAGATCCATCTGAATTGAAAGTTATTCCTCTATAAGCACGAAACGCTTTAAAGCTAAGACCCGCAGGTGATCCAGAGCTTACAAGAGTTATATTTAAACTGTCTTCAAAAGTAGCTGCAGCAAATAAATTATTTGTAAAACTAGTTATGAAAATTATTAAAACTATTAAATAACCTTTTTTCATATAAGTAAGTTTAAAAGCATATCTTTAAACACGATAAATATAGTTGTTGCAATAATTATATAGGGTCCAAAAGGTATTTGGGATGTTAGTTTTTTTTGTTTTTTTAATAAATCTGGAATTACAAATATTAAGGCTATGGCTGATGACAGAAATATAACAAATGGAATTGAAATCCAGCCGAACCAGAAACCAATAACAGCTAATAATTTTGCATCACCTAATCCCATTCCTTCTTTGTTTCTAATTACTTTATAAAAAAATATTAATACCCAAATAATTCCATATCCTAATAATCCACCAATCAAAGAATTGATATAGTTAGGAAAAATTGGATTTAGGTTTGGATCAAAAGATTTTAAAAATCCTAAAGCCATCATTGGAAAAGTTAAAACATCTGGGATTATAAAATGTTTTAAATCAATAAAAAATATTATTATGAATGATAAAATTAAAGTTATTAGCAAAACTGTTGTTAATGAAATTCCAAATAAAAGATATATAACAAAAAAAGATATAGCGCTCATAATCTCTACTAAAATATATTGGAATGATATTGCTTTTTTACATTTTCTGCATTTTCGTTTTAAAAATAAATAAGAAAAAATAGGAATATTATCATACCAAACAATTTTTTTTTTACATTTAGGACAATAAGATCTTCCAGAAGCTACATGTTTATTTATTGGTATTCTATGAATGCACACATTTGCAAAACTTCCCCAAATACTTCCTAGAATAATAACTAACAACAGGTCCACGTTATTGTTTTTAAAGATTTATTTGTGATGTTATTTGAATAAAACCATCTATAAGAAATTGTACCATTAATACAGCATCATGAAGGTGAATGTACAAATTTGGGCTATAAACGATAATCTCCATTGTTGTAAAATTTATCAAAATCAGCTTAAAATGCTAGTTAAATAAATGTTTCTATTTAAAACAAAAAAACCCGATTCTGACAAAAAAAATCAAAATGTTCAGGTAAATGTTGATCTTGAAATTATTACAAAAATGAATCAAGAGTTTGCATTGTCTCTTGACCTAAATGATACTTTAAAAACAGCACTCAAAGTTATTATTGCAAGAATTAATGCTCAAGCTGCAAATATTTTTTTGATTAATGATAAAAAAAAAAAATTTGAATGTATAGCTTCATTACACCAAGATTATTTGGATGAATATGAGCTTGATTTAAAAGATGGGGTAATGGGAAAGGCAGTTGAACTCAAAAAATGTATTAGGGTTGGAAATGTAAAAAAAGATGTAAGAGAAATTGCTGAATTTTATTTTGATTTAGATAATAAAACAAATTTTACAACTTATTCAGTTCTATGTTCACCATTAATAGCAGCTAATGAATGCATTGGTGTAATTCATTGTTTAAATAAAAAGACTGACGATAAGTTATTTATCGAAGGTGATAGACAGCTTTTAGAAACTCTCTCAGCGCCTGCAGCGCTTGCAATTAGAAATGCAAAAATGGCAAAAGAGATGGTAGAAAAAAATAAAATTCAAAAAGAAGTAGAAATAGTTGGTGAAATTCAAAAATCTCTTTTATCTCAGAATAAAAAAGAAGAATTCCCTATCGCTGGTATAAACATTCCGGCTAAAGTAGTTTCTGGGGATTTTTACAATTTTTCTGATTTAGGAGAAGGAAAGTATGGATTTGGTGTGGCCGATGTTTCTGGTAAAGGAATTAAATCGTCATTACTAATGTCAAAAGCATCGAGTTTGTATAGATGTTTAAGTAAAACTAATTTTTCCGCAGCTGAATTATTAATTCAATTAAACACCGAAATATGTGAAACAATTTCTAGAGGTATGTTTGTAACAATGCTTATAGGAATTTATGATAGTAACAAAAAAGAATTGACAATGGCAAGCGCTGGTCATGAGCCTCCTATTATTTACTCAAAAGATGGCACATTTTCAAATTTTAATGAATCTGGTCCACCATTAGGAATAATGACTAAAACTAAATATACTGAACACAGTATACCTTTTGTGGATAGTTCTATGTATATTTTTACAGATGGTATTACTGAAATCAAAAATCCAAATGGAGAAATGTTAGGATCAGAAGGTTTTCAAAATTATATTAAAAAATATCAATCATCTCCAAATAATGAAAGACTGAAAATGATGATTGACGATATTCTAAATGCTGGTCACTTACAAAAAGACGACTTAACAATAGTTGTGGTTGATGGAAAATAAAATAAGTTTTTAAATTTATTTTTTACGTCTTCTTTTATTTTTTGCTTTCTTTTTTTTCTTAGCTACTTTTTTCTTAACAACCTTTTTCTTTTTAGGAGGTGGTTTTCTTTTCACCACTTTTTTCTTTTTAGGAGGTGGTTTTTTCTTAATCGCTTTTTTCTTTTTAGGTGGTTTTTTCTTCACCGCTTTTTTCTTTTTAGGTGGTGGTTTTTTCTTCACTCCCTTTTTATTTTTAGGTGGTTTTTTCTTCACTGCTTTTTTCTTATTAGATGGTTTTTTCTTCACTGCTTTTTTCTTTTTCTTTTTACCTTTGTTATTTGCTGCTTTTGATTTTTTCTTATCAGCCGGTTTTTTCTTCACTGCTTTTTTCTTATTAGTCGGCTTTTTCTTTTTAACTACTTTTGTTTTTTTTGCTACTCCTTCTCTTTTTTTGAAAGTAACTGTTCCATCTTTTTTTGTTATTTTTTGTGTTTGTGTAATTTTACCAGTTTTGGTATTAAGAACTGTTTTTTGCTGAACCACAGTTCCATCTTTTCTTGTAATTGTTTTATTCTTAACAACTTTTCCATCTTCTTTGATATCTTTATTGTTTATTTTTAATTCATTTATTTTCTGTTTTTTTGCCTTTTTCTTTTCTTTTTTTAATTTTTTCTTCTCTGCTTTAATTTCCTTGTCAATTTTTATATTATTTTTAATAAGTACTTTAATTTCCTCTTTATCCAATCCAACGGCTTTAAGTTCTTTTTTTATCTCTTTTTTAATTAATTTTTTTTCTTCTTTGGAGACGCCTTGAAGTTTTGCAACTTTCAACGCTTTCATTTTCTTTTCAAATTTCTTTAATTGTCTCTGAGTAACTTTTTTTGCTTGATCAGGTGCCGTTCCTTTGGTCATGCTTGTAAAGCTATACGGATTATTAAGCATTGTTTTGCCGTGTTTATTTCCTACCAAAACAGCGCCAGGTCTTAAACCTAATGTATTATTTTTTCCTGGTCCAATTAGTAAAGTGTCAGTTCTTTTTTTTGTTACGTTTGTTTGAAATTCTGTTCCTCTGGATCCTAAGGTTCCTTCAGGAACTTTTACGGTTAAGCTATCTGGATTTTTTTTACTTATTAATCCAGAAATTACTTTAAGACTTCCTTGTTTTACATTTGCTACAATTTTTCCATTATTAGTATCTGGATCATATATAAAAGTATCCATAACTACTTCAGATTCTGAACCTATTGTAAAAGTAGATTGGTCTAAAAGTAATATTTGCGTTCCTGAATTGCTATCCGCAAATATAGTTTCGTTTAAATAAATTTTATCTCCAGTTTTTAGATCTCTGGTTTCAGTTTTAACTGTTCCTGAAACTGCT
>CACANV010000021.1 GCA_902533955.1 uncultured Pelagibacteraceae bacterium | reverse complement strand
AAACTTCGAATGGTTTAGAAAACTTTGGATTAGATGAAGAAACACCAGAATTGTTTAATTCACAATCATCCGAAAGCACGAATGAAGAAATTACTTCCTTAAAAAATAATGATGATAATGAGGAAGAAGATGATTTAGAAATTCCGGCATTTTTGAGAAGACAAAAAAATTAATGGTCTTCAAAAAAATAAATGAATGCCACCATAAATCTGGAAAAAAAACATTTTCCAGTATTGCTAGATGAAATTATTAGCATTATTTCCCCTCTTTATGGTGGCACATTTATTGATTGTACATTTGGTCAGGGTAACTATTCTAAAAAAATATTAGAAAATATTCAAAATAAAATAATAGCAATTGATAGAGATAAAGAGGTTTTTTCTTTTGCTGAAAAATTGAAAAATAAAGTAGGCAAAAGATTTATTTTTGAAAATTTAAAATTTTCCCAAATAAATAAAATAAAAATAAATAAAGAAAAACTTAGAGGCATAGTTTTTGATCTAGGTTATTCATCAATACAAATTAATAATCCAAATAAAGGCTTATCTTTTAGAAATAACTGTAAATTAAATATGAAAATGGGTTTAAATAATTTGTCAGCTGATGAAGTTGTAAATCAATTCAATGAAAGCAGTATGATTAAAATTTTTAAATTTTTTGGAGATGAAAAAAAAGCCAAACAAATTGCTAAAAAAATAATTATAGAAAGAAAGAAAAAAAATTTAGAAACTCAAGATTTAGTAAAAATAATTGAATCTGTTAAAAAATATAAAAAATCAAAAATTCACAATGCAACAAAAGTTTTTCAATCTTTGAGAATTTTTGTAAATGAAGAAATTAGTGAGTTAATTAATGGTTTAATAAATGCATTTAACCTGCTTCCAGTGGGCGGCATGATAGTTGTTGTTACATTTAATTCTTTAGAGGATAAAATTGTTAAATTTTTTTTTAAACATTACTCTGAAATTAAAAATTCATCCAGGTATATTCCAGAAAAAATTGATAAATTTAAATGTTTTAAACTTCACAAAAAAAAACCAATAACTGCAACTTTACATGAATTAAATCTTAATCCATCTTCGAGGTCCGCTAAACTTAGATATGCTACAAAAATTAGTAATAATTGTAATTTTAAGGATTTTATAGAAAAATTTGCTCACTTAAAAAAAATTGAGGAATTAAAGTTTGAACGATGAAAAAAATTTTATTTTTTATTCCAATAATATTTTTAATAATTGCAACCACACTTACAAAAAATTCTACGAAGCAATTAGATAAAAAAATATTTGAAGCTAAAGAAAATTTAAGAGCTTTACAGGATAAGTATGAATTGGTGCTTCTTGAACATAATTATTTAACTTCTCCAAAGAAGTTAATGGAATATCAAAAAATATATTTTGAGGAAAATCTTGTTGAAAATAATATTGAAAATCTAAATTGGATAAATCTAAAAAAAAATAAAATAGAAATAAATAGGATATTGAAAATTGATGAGTGATAAAAATAATAAAAAATTAATTTTAGAAGAATATAGATCTGAATTTTTATATAAAGAAAGCAAATCTAATTTAAAAATTTCATTTGAGAGAGTAACTTTTATATTTTTTGTTTTTTTTATAATTGCAGTTATTTTTTCGTTTAAGGTAATATTTTTAAGTTTAAAAACTTTGCCTAAAAGTAAAATAGTATCTAAAAAAGAAAATTTTAGATCAACAATAGTAGATAAAGAGGGCAATATTTTAGCAAAAAGCGTTCCAATTATAAATTTAGGCATAAATCCAAATTTAGTAGTCGATAAAAAAAAAATGATAATAACTTTAAAATATTTATTTCCTAATAAAAATTTTGAAAAACAAATTTATGGAAAAAAATTTTTTTATATAAAAAAAAAAATTTCACAGGAAAAATTAGAAAAAATATTATTACTTGGAGACAAGTCTTTTATTAAAGAAGAAAGTATTGCTAGGATTTATCCTAATGGCAGATTATTCAGCCATGTTATTGGTCAAATTGATGATAGTAATAATGGAATATCTGGGTTAGAAAAAACTTTTGACTATGAGTTAAGAACATCCAAAAAACATTTACAACTTACTTTAGATACTGATATTCAATTTTTAATTAGAAAAGAATTAATAAAGTCAGAAAATATTTTCCAAAATAAAGGAAGCGCCGCAATATTAATGGATATTAATAATGGTAATATTTTATCACTTGTTTCAGTGCCAGACTATGATTTGAATAAGAGAGAAAAGATTATTGATAAAAAATATATAAATAGAGTTACAAAAGGTGTTTATGAATTTGGATCTGTTTTTAAAACTTTTACAATTGCAGCAGGTCTTAACTATAATGTTATTGAAACACTTACAGAATTTAAAGATTTAAAAAAAAGAATTAAATGTGCTGGAAATGTTATATCTGAATATGATGATAAAATACCATCAGATTTAACTGCTGAGGAAATTTTAATTAGATCTGGAAATATTGGATCTGTAAGGATAGCCGAAAAAGTTGGAATTGAAAAATATGATAAATTTCTAAATTCTTTAGGTATATTAACTAATATAGAATTCGATATTGAAGAGGTAGGTGAAACTCAGCTAGGTAAATGGGGAAAATGTAAACTTGCAACAGTAGCTTTTGGTCATGGTATAGCTACAACATTACTTCAATTAGCAAAAGGTTATTCAATAATTTCTAATGGTGGTTTCAATATAAAGCCAACATTAATAAATATTAAAAATAAAAATAAAGAAAAAAGAATACTTAACAAAAATTTGTCAAAAAAAATTAATCCAATTTTAAGAAAAATTGTATCCACCAAAGAAGGAACAGCTGAATTTGCCAATGTTAATGGATATCAAATAGGTGGAAAAACAGGCACAGCGGACCAACCGGCAGGAGGTGGATATTCAAAAAAAAAAATAAATACATTTGTTTCTGTATTTCCAACATCAAAACCAAAATTTATTTTAGCTCTAATGCTTGATGAACCAAAAGCAAATAAAGAATTTGTATATGATTACAGAGATGGACGACCATCTTATAAAGGTAACTGGAGGAACACTGCAGGCTGGACAACTGTTTGGGTTACAGGACAAATAATAGAAAAAATAGGACCAATTTTAGCCACAAAATATTAAGAATTTAAACGATGTTTCTTAAAGATTATTATCCTAACTTAAATAAAAAATATTCTAAAATAAAATTTAATGGAATATCTTTTAATTCAAAAGATATAAAAAAAAATTTTATTTTTTTTGCTATAAAAGGAAATAAAGTTGATGGAAAAAAATTTATTAAAGATGCAATTATAAAAGGTTCCAATATAATAATTTCTAATAAATATAGAGAAGGATTTGAAAAAAATATTTTATATTTAAAAAATAATAATCCAAGAAAATTATTGGCAAAATTTGCAGTAAAATTAAACAAACCTAAGCCAGACAATTTAATTGCAGTCACAGGAACAAATGGAAAATCATCAATTGCAAATTTTTATTATCAAATTTTAACACTAAATAAAATAAAATCTTCTTCTATAGGTACTTTAGGAGCAAAACATATCAATATTAAAAAAAATGTTTCTAACACTACATTTGATCCATTAAAAATAAATAAATTTCTTAAAATATTAAAAAGAAAAAAAATTAATAATGTAATTCTTGAGGCAACTAGTCATGGACTTAAACAAAATAGATTAGATGGCTTAAAATTTAACATAGGAATATTTACAAATCTTACTAGAGATCATCTTGATTATCATAAAACATTTAAAGATTATTTTGATTCTAAATTAATTTTATTTAATAAATTAATGAAAAAAAACTCATATATTATCTTTGATAATGATTTAGATATTTCAAAAAAATTAACAAGAATTTCTAAGTTAAATAAACTTAAAAAAATGACTTTAGGAGATAAAAATTCCAATTTAAGAATTATAGAGCATAAATTTATTAAATCTCGCCAGGAAATTTCGTTTTCCTTTAATAATAAGATTTACAATTTTTCTACAAATCTAATAGGGAAAATACAAATTAAAAATCTACTTATGTCAATTTTAGCAGCTTACAAAAGCAATATTTCAATAAAAAAAATTATAAAAATAATAAAAAAAATAAAATCAGTACCTGGGAGATTAGAAAAAGTAGGTAATTTAAAAAATAATTCATTTGTTATTTTAGATTATGCACATACTCCAGATGCATTAGAAACTTGTTTAAAAAATATTAAAGAACAATTTAAATTAAGAAAAGTCAATTTAGTTTTTGGATGTGGAGGAGAAAGAGATAAACCAAAAAGAAAAATTATGGGAAGAATAGCAAATAATTATTGTAATAAAATTTATTTAACTGACGATAATCCTAGAAATGAAAATCCTCAAAAAATAAGAAATGATATAAAAATTAGTATAAAAAAAAGCAAATTGACAGAATTTTCATCTAGAAGTAAGGCAATTAAATTTGCAATAAAAAAAATTAAGTCAGATGAAATACTTGTTGTAGCAGGAAAAGGGCATGAAATTTATCAAGAATATAAAAAAAAAAAATATTTTTCTGATAGAGATTACATAATTAAATCTATCAAACAGAAAAATTATAAATTAAATCAAGATTGGAAAACAAATATTATTGAAGAGAACTTAGGCTTTAAATTAAAGAAAAATACAATAATTAAAAAAGTTAATATTAATTCTAAAGAAATAAAAAAAAATAATATTTTTTTTGGAATTAAAGGAAAAAAATTAGATGGCAATAAATTTGCTGACGAAGCGTTACAAAAAGGAGCTTCAGTTTCTATAGTTGATAAAAATTATGGAAAAAAAAGTATTAAAAAAATACAAGTGAATAATTCTTTAAAATTTCTTTCTGATTGCTCAAATTCGATTAGAGTATCATCGGATATTACAGCCATTGGCATAACTGGATCTTCGGGAAAAACTTCTTTGAAAGAATTATTAGGTCAATCATTAAAAAAACTTTATCAAACTACCTATTCAAAAAATTCTTTTAATAACAAATATGGTGTTCCAATTTCATTATTTAATATTGAAAAAAGAAATAAATTTGGAGTTTTTGAAATTGGAATGAATAAAAAAGGAGAAATTGATTATCTATCTAAAATTATTAGACCGAATATTGGTGTGATTACAAATATTTCATATGCACATATTGAAAATTTTAAAAATTTATTAGATATAGCTAAAGCAAAGAGTGAAATTATTGGCAACATTATAGATAATGGTGCAATTATATTAAATGCTGACGATAAATTTTTTAATTATTTACGATTAAAAGCCTTAAAAAGAAAATTAAAAGTAATTTCTTTTAGTAAAAAAAATAAGTCAGATTTTAAATTCGAAAAAATTAGTACTTTAAAAAATAAAAGTATTTTAGAAATTAATATTTATGGAGAGACAAAAAAATTTATTATAAAAAAGAATTTAGAAACTTATGTGGATAATATTCTTGCCAGCTTAGCTGTAATTTCAATTTTTCATGATCTGAAACATATAAACGAGAAATTTTTCTTTAATTATAATCTTCCACAAGGTAGAGGAGATCAAAATAATATCATAATTAATGGAAAAAAAATTAAGCTTATTGATGAAAGTTATAATTCTAATCCTTTATCATTAAAATTTGCTTTAAGTAAATTCGACAAATTAAAAAGTAGTTCAAAAAAAATAGTTTTGCTAGGCGATATGTTAGAATTAGGTAAATTTTCAAAAAAATTACATATTCAAGCTTCTCGAATGATTAATAATACTAATATTAATAAAGTTTATGTATATGGAAAAAATATTATATATGCATTTAACAAAATTAGAACACAAAAAAGAGGAAAAATACTAAGTTCTAAAAAAGATATCTTAAATTTTTTAAGAAATGATATTAAAAATGGTGAATATTTAATGATTAAAGGATCGAATTCTACAGGATTAAATTCAATAGCTAAAAAATTAAAATTAGGAAAGCTTAATGCTATATAGTTTATTTTCTAATCTAGTTGATATCTTTAGTTTTTTTAATGTATTTAAATATTTAACTGTAAGAACTGGATTATCAATGTTTACAGCAATGATTATAGTTTTTATAGTAGGCACACCATTAATAAATTTTTTTTCATCTAAAAAAATTCATGACCCTATAAGAGAAGATGGTCCAAGTGAACATATCGTAAAAAAAATAGGCACACCTACCATGGGTGGATTGATGATATTATTAGGAGTTTTTTCTGGAGTTTTATTATGGGGCGATCTTACCAATCCTTATAACTGGTTTTTGATATACATATCAGGATCATTTGGATTATTAGGTGCATACGATGATTATAAAAAAATTAAATCAAATAGCTCTTCAGGTGTATCTTCAAAATTTAAAATAACTTTTCAAATCATTTTAGCCTTAATTGGAATTTTGTTATTGTATTTTTCAAACCAATCTGATGAGTTAGAAAACTTATATCTACCATTCTTTAAAAATGTTGTAGTTAATTTGGGATGGTTTTTTATTCCATTTTATTTATTTGTAATAGTTGGATCATCTAATGCAGTAAATTTAACAGATGGATTAGATGGATTGGCAACAGTACCAGTAATACTTGTTGCGGCATGCTTTGCATTTATCAGTTATGTAACTGGGAACATTTTTTTTTCAGAATATTTACATATTCCTTACATTGAAGGAGTGGGAGAGGCATCGGTTTTTTGTGGCTCAATTATAGGGGCCTGTTTAGGATTTTTATGGTTTAACGCACCACCAGCAAAAATATTTATGGGTGATACTGGCTCCCTAGCTTTGGGAGGTTCATTAGGAGCTGTGGGAATAATTACTAAACATGAAATAGTTTTAGCTATAACTGGAGGTTTGTTTGTTTTGGAAGCTATTTCAGTAATAGCCCAAGTTATTTCATTCAAACTTACAGGTAAAAGAATTTTTAAAATGGCTCCAATACATCATCATTTTGAAAAAAAAGGATGGGCAGAGTCCACCGTGGTAATAAGATTTTGGATAATATCAATTATTTTAGCAATGATAGGTTTGGCAACTTTGAAATTAAGATAATGAATGTCCATAAAAATTTATTTTATAAAAAAAATTTCTTAATTTATGGTTTTGGCAAATCTGGATTTGCTTCATTTAAATATCTAAATAAAGAAAATAATTGTAAAATAATAGACGATAATCATAAAAATATTCCAACAAATTATAAAAAAAAAACAATATATTATAAGCAATTAAAAAAAAACTATTTTGATTATATAGTTCTTAGTCCTGGAATAGATATAAATAAATGTAAACTATCAAAATATTTAAAAAAAAATAAATTTAAAATAATTAGTGAGTTTGATATTTTTTACTTAAATTATCCAAAAAACAAAAAAATAACTATCACAGGAACAAATGGAAAATCTACAACTTCAAAATTATTATTTAATGTTTTAAGATCAAATAAAAACGATGTTAGATTAACGGGCAATATTGGAAAACCAATATTATTGGAGAAAAATATAAATAAAAAAACTATTTTCATTATTGAAGCTTCTTCTTATCAATTAGATTATAGTAAATTTTTTAAATCAGATTATTCATTGATATTAAATTTGTCACCCGATCATCTTGAAAGACATGGGAGTTTTCAAAAATATATTAAAGCAAAATTTAAAATAATTAAAAATCAATCCAAAGGAGATCATGCGTTTATCGAAAAAAAAAATATTTACTTAAATAAGCTGATCAAAAAAAATAAAGTTAAATCTAGAATTCATAAAGTAGATTATAAAAATTTCTTAAAATATAATAAATTTATTAAAAATGATTATTTTAAAAATATAAGTAACATAAAAAATTTTTCTTTTGTATTTGCCATATCTAAAAAACTTAAAATAAAAATAAAAAAAATAATAAAAGTGATAAATAATTTTAAAGAATTAAGTTTTAGACAGCAAATTATTCATGATTCAAAAAAATTGATGATAATTAATGACTCAAAATCTACGAGCTTTTCTTCCACACAGCCGATTTTAGAGTCATATGAAAAAATTTATTGGATATTAGGTGGTTTAGCAAAAAAAGGTGACAAGTTTAGATTAGATAAAAAATACTTTGAGAAAATCATAGCATTTATTAACGGAAAAGATAAAAATTTTTTTTCTAAAGCTTTAAATAAAAAAATTAAATATAGTATTTCTGAAAACTTGAATGAATCATTAGAGCTAATTTTTAAAGATATAAATAGAAATCATAATGGAAAGAAGGTAATTTTATTTAGTCCTTCAGCCGCATCTTTTGATCAATTTAAAAATTTTGAAGATAGAGGATTATATTTTAATAAAATTATTCAAAGTTTTTTGATAAAAAATAAAAAAATAGTATGAGTAGTTACTTTGATAATTTTTATGATTGGTGGAAGAATATCGATAAATATATCTTTTTTATAATATTAGGTTTATTTTTTTTAGGCTTATTCTTCTCATTGGTATCAACATCATTAATAGCCTCAGACAAATTGAATACTAATTCTTATTATTTTTTCATAAAGCATTTTGTTTTTATTATTTTAGGGATGATAATTTTATTTTTTTTTTCTTTCTTAAATCAAGAAATATTAGTTAAAATTTCTACTATTTTATTTTTTGTTACTCTTATAAGTTTAGTTTTAGTTCCTTTTTTTGGAATAGAAGTAAAAGGATCTAAAAGATGGTTAGATCTAGGTATTTTGCCAAGATTTCAACCAATAGAAATATTAAAACCTTTCTTTATAATAATTATATCAGCATTATTATCTTTAAATAATAAAAAACTATATTTTAAATACTTTTTAAGCGCTATTATTCTTTTTCCAATATTATTATCCTTAATTTCACAGCCAGACTTAGGGCAGACTCTACTTATAACAATGGTATGGTTAGCTTTAATTTTTGTCTCAGGAATAAATATATTTTTATTTTTTTTATTTTTTTTGTCTGTAGGCTTATTTGCTTCATACATTATTATTTTTATTCCAAAGTTTGAGTATATAAAGATTAGACTATTGTCATTTTTAGACTCTTCGTCAGGTAATAATTATCAAGCAGAAAAAGCAAGTGATGCAATTATAAATGGTGGTTTTTTTGGAAAAGGCATAGGAGAAGGAACGTTAAATTCTAGAGTGCCCGAAGCTCACACTGATTATATTGTTTCCGTTATATCAGAAGAATTTGGAGCAATAATTGTTTTTAGCATTTTGCTTATATATTTAATTTTCTCATATAAGGTTATTCAAAAAGTTAATTTAACAAATGATGATAGAATAAAGTTAATTCTTATTGGATGCATATCTATAATTTTACTTCAAACATTTGTTCATATAGGAGTTAATATTCGATTGTTGCCCACTACAGGGATGACATTACCCTTTTTAAGTAATGGAGGATCCTCAATTGTCAGCACTGCATTAATTTCAGGAATAATTTTAAATTTAACTAAGAGAAAAATAATTTAAACATGAAAAAAATTTTGATTGTTACTGGTGGCTCTGGTGGGCATGTAATTCCATCTCTATCAATATACGATCATTTAAAAGATTTTTATGAAATTACAATAGTAACGGATCTAAGAGGATCTAAATTTATAAATAAAGATAAATATAAATTTATTTTAATTGATGTTCCTAATCTTTTTTCAAAAATATATCTAATTCCCTTAAATTTTTTTAATTTTTTATATTCGATATTTAAATCTTATCTATTTTTGAGAAAAAAAAATATAAATTTTATAATAAGTACTGGAGGATATATGTCATTGCCCATTTGTATAGTTTCAAGATTTTTAGGTATAAACATTTTTTTATTTGAGCCAAATAATGTTTTAGGTAGATCAAATAGATTTATGTTAAATATAGCTAAAAAAATAATTTGTTATAACAAAGAAATACATCTTTTCCCAAAAAATTTCATAAATAAAATTTATTTAATAAGTCCGATTTTAAGAAAAGAGATTTATTTTCATGCCAAGAATCAAAAAGAAGAATTTCAAAAAGTAAAAAAAATTTTAATAACCGGTGGTAGCCAGGGTGCAATATTTTTTGATAAAAATTTAACTGAAGTAATAATAAAAGTTTCTAAACAATTACAAATTCAAGTTTATCAACAAGTATTTGATAAAAATGAAAAAAATTTAATTGAAAAGAAGTACCAAAAAACTGGTATTAAACATAAAATATTTCATTTTGATGATAATATTTTTGCAAATTTGAATGATGTTGATTTAGCAATTACAAGATCTGGCGCATCATCTATTTCAGAGCTATCTTGTTTAAAAATACCATTTATTGCAATACCTTTTCCTTTTGCAAGAGATAACCATCAAT